>JBGSXQ010000417.1:0-8075 GCA_041751315.1 Gaiellaceae bacterium
GGGTCGATCGGGCCGGGAAGGGTCACGACTCCGACGATCGCCGCGCCGACGTCCGCGGCAGCCTCGAGGCAGTCGCGGCCGATCGTGTCGAAGCTCACCCAGACCGTGCGCATCGCGGGGCGATGCTACCGCGCTCCCCGCCGGGCTCACGACAGGATGCCCCCGATGCAGGATCAGGGCATAGGGCACGCCGCCCTGAGCTAGTCGGGTGCCGTCACCTCACCGCTTCGGGCGCGGAGTCGAATCCAGCTGTGGCGTGCGAGCCAGACGAGAAGCGCAACGGTTCCGGCAGACAGCACGACGACGACGATCGCCCCTGCGAATGGGACGTTCAGGAGCTTGATCCCGGCGAGCCCGAGGACACCCGCTAGCAGCAGGCGCAGGCGCTGCTCCGGGATCGACAGCGTCAGATGGCCGCCGATGAGCACGCCCGGGATCGAGCCGATCAGCAGCCATCCCAGAATCGAGAAGTCGATGTTCCCGGCGGCCCAGTGCGCCGCGCCGGCGACGTAGAGGAGGATCGCGGCGTGAAAGATGTCCGTGCCGACGACCTTGTGGGCGCGGAGCGGGAAGATCACGAGCAGCGTGAGGCCGAAGAAGACGCCGCTCCCGACCGAGGTCAGGCCGACGATGAAGCCACCGAAGATGCCGATGACGACGGCCGCAAGGCGATCGCGGTTGCTCAGGCTCCAATCGGCATCACCTATAGGGCCGCCCTGCACGACGCTCTTCGCGATGAGCCCGGCTGCACCGAACAGCAACGCGGCGCCCAGGACCTGGCCCATCACCGATTCGACATCGTCCCCGTAGCGCTCCGTCAGCCAGACGTTGAACCAGACGCCCAGAAGCGACGCAGGCGCCGATCCGATGAGCATCCAGCCGGCGAGCCGCGCACGGACGTTCCCCATGCGGCGATGCTGTATCGCCGACACCGTCTTGAAGGCCGCGCCGTGGGCGATGTCCGTCCCGATAGCGGTCGACGGCGGGATGCCGAAGAGGAAGACGAGGATGGGCGTCATGAGCGAGCCTCCGCCCATCCCTGTCATGCCCACGAGCAGGCCCGTGAGGAGCCCGACGATGGTGAGCTGCCAGGTCATGCGCCCCGCCAGGGGTCAGACCCGTAGGGTCTGACCCCTGGCATGGCCGTGACGGGCACGACCCCGATGGTCATCTGTCCGAGGTACGGCCAGCGGCCGAGCCGACGGGGTCTGACCCCGGACATGTCCCGAACGAGCACGGGGCCAGGCCCTCGGGTCAGACCCTCTGGCTCATTGCCGGTGCGCGTCGATGAGCACTGTGCCCATGCGAGCACAGATCCCCGGAAGCCGGCCCATCCCTCCGCAAGGCTCAACCGCTATACGCATCGATGAGCACTTTGGCGACCTCGGGCCGCGTGAACTCCACGGGCGGGACCTCACCCTCGCCCAGCATCTCACGCACCTTCGTCCCCGATAGGAAGACCCGATCCTCGGCGCCGTGCGGGCACGACTTCGTGCTCGCCATCGACCCGCAGACGTTGCACCAGAACGTGTGCTCGAAGAACATGGGCTCGATGTCGAGCTCGTGGGGAGCGAACTCATCGAAGATGAGCTGCGCGTCGTAGGTGCCGTAGTAGTCGCCGACACCCGCGTGGTCGCGCCCGACGATGAAGTGCGAGCAGCCGTAGTTCTTGCGGCAGATCGCGTGCCAAATCGCCTCGCGCGGCCCCGCGTAACGCATGGCCGCCGGGAACGCCGAGAGCAGGACGCGATCCTCGGGGTAGTAGCCGTCGAGGAGCGTGCGGTAGCAGTCGACCCGAACATCGACCGGCACGTCGTCCGACTTCGTATCGCCGACGAGCGGGTGCACGAGCAGGCCGTCGACCGTCTCGAGCGCGACCTTCGTGAGGTACTCGTGCGCGCGATGGATCGGGTTACGGGTCTGGAACCCCACGACGCGCTTCCACCCGCGCTCGGCGAAGATCCGGCGCGTCTCGGACGGGTCCAGCGCGAGCTCGGGGATCGTAGGCGCTGGGCGGTCGAACACCGTCACACGCCCGGCGAGGTAGAGCGGCTTCTGTGCGTAGAGCCGTGCGACGCCGGGATGCGCGTCGTCGGTCGTGCGGAAGCAGAACTCCGCTTCGTGCTCCTTGTCGTACTCGAACGTCTCGGCGACGTCGAGCACGGCAACCGGCTTGCCGGCCTCGTCGGTGAGGGCGACGCGGCCCCCCGCGGGTGCAGACTCCACCGCAAGGCAGACCGGAAGCGCCCACGGAAGCCCGCTCGCGAGGTGCATCTCCTCGACCACGCGCTCGTAGTCCGTCT
The DNA here is from genome assembly GCA_041751315.1 of Gaiellaceae bacterium. GTDB lineage: Bacteria > Actinomycetota > Thermoleophilia > Gaiellales > Gaiellaceae > GMQP-bins7. The sequence goes on from JBGSXQ010000417.1 coordinate 2,304, forward strand.
TGCCCATGAAGCCCTCGAGCGGCGAGAGCGCGCCCGAGGCGATCATGTCGAGGTCGGAGAGCTCCCGCGAGGTGAGCGGAACGACCTCGAGCGACCCGAGATCGACGGGCGCGTCACCAGCGCGGTCGACGAGCGTGCCGCCGTGGGGAGCGACGAGGCGATCGGTCGTGACGGCGGTCATGCGGTCACCTCGGCCGGGACGAGCCCCAGCTCCTCGAGCCTGGCGATGACCTGCGCCGCCGCCTCCTCGGGCTCGGTCGCCTCGGTGTCGACGACGATCTCGGCCGACGTCGGCTCCTCGTAGGGGTCGTCGACCCCGGTGAAGCCCTTGATCTCGCCCGCGAATGCCTTCGCGTAGAGACCGTTGACGTCACGCCGCGCGCACTCGTCGACCGAGGCCTTGACGAAGACCTCGACGAACCCGCCGAACTCCTCGACCATCGACCGAGCCTTGGCCCGCGTCTCGACGTAGGGCGAGATCGCAGCGGCGATCACCGTGCCGCCCTGGCGCGTGATGCGCGAGGCGACCCAGCCGATGCGCTCGATGTTCGTGTCGCGATCCTCCTTCGAGAAGCCGAGGCCCTTCGAGAGGTGCGTACGCACCGTGTCGCCGTCGAGGTACTCGACGAAGCAGCCGCGCTTGTCGAGCTCGGGGCCGACGAGGTGCGCGATCGTCGTCTTCCCGGAGCCCGAGAGCCCCGTGAACCACAGTGTGAAGCCGCCCTCGCGAACGCGATCCGACTCGGGATGCTCGTGGGCGTAGATGTTCTGACTCATGCTGTCCTTTCGAAGTTCGTGTCTTGGTGGATGCCGCACTCGAGCTTGTCCGAGCCGGCCCAACGACCGGCGCGCTCCTCCTCGTCCGGGGTCGTCGGGCGGGTGCACGGGATGCAGCCGATCGAGCGGTACCCCGCGTCGTGCAGCGGGTTGGAGGGTATCTCGTTGACGTTGATGTACGACCACACCCGCTTCTCGTCCCAGTCGGCGAGCGGGTGGATCTTGAACACCTGGTAGCGCTCCGACCACTGCACCTTGGGCGTGTCGACGCGGCTCGGCGACTGGTCGCGGCGAATGCCCGAGATCCAAGCGTCATAGGGCGCAAGCGCGTGGACGAGCGGCTCGACCTTGCGGATGTGACAGCAGCGGTCGGGGTCGCGCTCCCAGAGGTTGGGACCCTCGGCGCGGTGCTGCTCGGCGATCGTGGGAATGCTCGGCTGGATCAGTTTGAGTTGGTAGCGCTCGACGAGCGCGTCGCGCGTGTCGTAGGACTCGCGGAAGAAGAGATGTGTGTCGAGCTCGACCGTGTCCATGCGCAGGCCGAGCTCGGCGACCATGTGCACCAGCACGGACGACTGTTTCTGCCACGAGCACGTCAGGCACACGCGCGGCCAGAAGAACTGGTGCGTCCAGGAGATCAGCTCCTCGGCCGTCATGGCCTCGAAGTCGAGGTCAGGCAGTTGCGGCGGGGTCAGTGCTCTGACGGCCAAGCAGCACCTCCTTCAACGTGTCGGCGCGCAGGCCGAGGCGGAGCGTCTCGAGCGCGATGACCTCGTCGGGCGGGATGTTCCCGAGGTTCACGTCGGTGCCGAAGTGCCGCACGAACCATGCCTGCGAGGCCTTCGTCGGAGCCTCCCAGATGAGGTCGTGGAACGAGATCGAATGCTCGATCTCGTCGACGAGGCCCGTGCGCAGCTCGCCGGTGGGCCGGTAGATCCCTGCGGTGCCGCCCTCGCGGCCCTCTGCGATCACCTTCCAGGCACCGGCGTCGAGCTCCTCCTTGATCCACTGCACCCACAGGTACGGCGCGATGTTCACGTCCGAGTCCTTCGAGCCGACCTCGGAGAGGACGACGAAGTCGCGGGCGAAGTCGGCGATGAGCTCCAGCTTCTGCTCACGCGGGATCTCGAGCGTGCCGTCGGAGATCTCGACGTGCGAGAAGCGGAAGTGCTCGAGCCAGCGCTTGAACTCATCCATCTTCGACTGGCCGTAGACCGCCTCGAAGAGCGTTCCGCCGCAGACGACCGGCGTGGAGAACGAGCGATAGAGCGCAACCTTCTTCTCGAGGTTGTTCGTGACGTAGCTCGTGCCCCAGCCGAGCTTCACGATGTCGACGTACTCGCCGGCGGTATCGAAGAGGCCCTCGATCTCGCGCAGGTTCAAGCCCTTGTCCATGACGTGGGTGAGACCCTGCGAGCGCGGCTTGCCCTCGCGCGAGGGGATGTCGAGGAACGTGTGCTCGTCAGAGGCGTGCATAGATCTCCTCCAGGCGCTCGAAGGCGCGGCTCTGGACGTCGCGGTACAGCGAGCCGCCGTGGGCGTCGATCCCGACCGTGAGTGGGCCGAAGTCCTTCACACGGAAGCGCCACAGGCACTCGGGCATCAGCTCTTCCCAGGCAACCTCCTCGATCTCCTCGATCTGGGTCGTCTCGAGCGCAGCAGCCCCGCCGACGATCGCGAAGTAGACCATTCCCAGGCGGCGCATCGGCTCGATCGCCTCGTCCGGGAAGCCGCCCTTGCCGCAGATCGCGCGGACGCCGTACTGCGCGCCGAGCGGCTCGGTGAAGCGCACCATGCGCGCGGACGTGGTGGTACCGATGCAGAGCTTCTCGTAGCGGCCCGGGCCGACCTTCCGGACGTTCGGCGCGGTGTGCAGGAGGAAGGCGCCGGCGAGATCCATGGGCGGCTCGATCCCCTGGTCGAAGATGCGGATTTGCGTGCGGTCGCGGATCCCGATGATGTGGCCCTGGACAATCACCTCGTCGCCGGCTCGGAGCTTCATGATCTCGGCCGGGTCGGTGACGGGGAACGTGACCTCGTGCGTCGCCATCAGATGTGGGCTCCCTGCGCGCATATCGGCGCACACTCAGTGCCAGGCACTCGCCGCAACGCGAGCGCTGGAGCCAAGCTGTGGATCGCGTGACGCTCTCTTGTTGCAAAGGGGTCAGACACCAGGTCAGACACCAGGACACGTCCGAAGCGATACATCAGGCGTCCCTCTCGTACGTCACGGAGCCGTCTGCGCCGACGTGCGCGGACGCGCGCCGCGCCGCCCAGCACTGGTAGTTGACGGCGACCGGATTGAGCGTCATGTGCGTGTCGGCGTGCTCGACGTGGACGGCGAGCACCGTGACGTCGCCGCCGAGGCCCATCGGGCCGACACCGGTCTCGTTGAGCAAGCCGTACAGATCCTGCTCGAGCTCGGCCACGAGCGGGTCCGGATTGCTCGTACCGACCGGCCGCGCGATCGCCTCCTTGGCCAGGTGCATCGCGTAGTCGGCGGAACCGCCGATACCGACGCCGACGATCCCCGGCGGGCACGGCTTGCCGCCCGCACCGACGATCGATTCGAGCACGAAGCGCTTGATCCCCTTCACGCCGTCGGCCGGGACGCACATTTTGAGGAAACTCATGTTCTCGGAGCCCGATCCCTTCGGGACGCACTTCACGTCGAGCCCGTCCCAGTCCGGAACGAAGTCCCAGTGGACGATCGGTACGCGATGCCCGACGTTCGGCCCCGTGTTCTCGCGCGTCAGCGTGTGAACCGTGTTCGAGCGGAGCGGATGCTCGACGGTCGCCCGCTCGGTGCCTTCCTTCAGTGCGGCGTAGATTCGGGCCGGATGCAGGGGAAAGTGCTCGCCGACCCTGCAGTAGTAGACGGCGAGGCCGGTGTCTTGGCAGACGAGGTTCTTCTCGGTTTCCGCGACCTGGACGTTTCGCAGGATCGTCTGCAGGACACGCTGCCCCGTGACCGAGGTCTCACGCCCTGCCGCGTCGGCGAGCGCGTCGCGCAGATCCTGCGGGATGTCCTTCAGCGCCCAGACGTAGAGGTGCGCCGCCGCGTCGGAAACGGCCGCGTCGAGCTCGGTCGCGACGACGCTCATAGGCCGGCCTCCGGTCTATGAGCGAGGAGGGGCGTGGGGAACGCTTTCGAGAAGAAGGCGGCAGGCCGGGGAAACGTTGTCCCCTCCGCGACGCCGAGCCGTAGGCGAGGGATGCTCATCCGCGGGCCTTCTCGGCAGCGGCCCGGCCGGCGCGTCGGCCGAACACCACGCACTCGAGCAGCGAGTTGCCCATCATGCGATTCCTTCCATGCGTGCCGCCCGCGATCTCGCCGCACGCGAAGACGCCCTCGAGGGTCGTCTCCGCGTGCTGGTCGATCACGAGGCCACCGTTTTGGTAGTGGAGGACGGGATACGTGTAGATCGGCTCCGCGAGTGGGTCGATTCCGGCGCTGCGGTAGCGGCGGAGCATGTACGGCAGAGAGATCGCAGCATCTTCCGGCTTGATCCGTGTCGTATCGAGCCAGACCGCCGGCCGGCCTTCTTCGGTCAGAACGCCGCGTCCGGCCTCCACCTCGTCGAAGATCGCTCGTGACACTGTGTCACGAGCCCCGAGGGAGTCGGTGAACTCCTCACGCTCGGCGTTCAGCAGCACAGCGCCGTACGCGCGCGTGGTCTCGGGGATCGAGTAGCCATGCATCGTCGACGGCCAGGCGCCGCCGTTGGGGTGGTACTGCAGCGCGTCGAGGTCACGCGACTCGGCGCCGGCCTCGAGCGCAATCCGCGTCACCTCCCCGGTCGCGTTGGGGTGGTTGGTGGAGAGCTCGTCGCGCGTCTGCGCCTCCGCGAAGCAGCGCCCGCCGGCGGCGAGCACGACGGTCGAGGCGTCGATCTCCGCCGCTCCAGCCTTCGTCTCGAACGATGCGCGCCAACCCGTAGCCGTGGGAGCGATCGAGCGCAGCGCATGGTGAGGAAGATCGGTGCCCCCGCGACCCTCGTACGTGTCGCGCAGAGCCTTCGTGATCGCATGCCCCGTGCGGTCTCCGACCTGGAGCAGACGATGCCGCGTCGCGCCGCCACAGCGAGCCAGGCGATAGCCACCGTTCGAGCGTGTGAAAGCGACTCCCAGCTCTTCGAGCCAGTGGATCGCCGAGCGCGCTTCGCCTGTCAGCACGTCGACGAGCGTGGGATCAGCCGTCTCGTGCGACGAGCGCATGACGTCCTCGGCATGGATCTCCGGCGAGTCGTCCTCGCCGAACGACGCCTGGATACCGCCTTGCGCCTTCGCGGAATTGCACGCCTGGAGCGTGGTCTTCGTCGCGAGCCCGACCCGCGCACCCGCGCGCTCGGCCGAGACGGCTGCAGCGAGCCCGGACGCGCCGGAGCCGATGACGAGCACGTCGAAGGGGGCGTCGTCGCGCATCCGTGGATCGTACCGCACATGCTTATGCCTGTCATTACGGATTGTTATTTCGGGCTACCGGATCGACACAAGCCCTCCTCCCGGAACGCGTTACACTCCCGCGCTCATGGGAACCCTGGGCGAGATCTGCAAGCCGACGTTCATCACGGTCGCCCCCGAGGACACGCTCGGCGAGGTGGCGGAGCGCATGAGCGCGCAGAATGTCGGCGCGGTGGTCGTGAAGGACTTCGGCAGGCTCATCGGGATCCTGACGGAGCGAGACATGCTGCGCGCGATGGCAGCGCGCGTTCATACGAGCGATGCCCGCGTCCGTCAGTGGATGACCGAGGACCCGATCATCGCCGGCCCCGACACGACGTTCGAAGAAGCCCAGAAGATCATGCTCGACAAGGGATTCCGCCACCTGCCCGTGGTCGACGGCGAGACGATCCTCGGGATCGTGAGCCTGCGCCGGATCATGGTCGGCGCACGCCCTGCGGCCAGCGCCTGACGCTCACGCGCAGGCTGAGACGACGCCCTTCGTGACGGCGCCGGCGGCAGCCGCCACACTGACGGCCCGCTTCTTCAGCT
>JBGSXQ010000418.1:0-3070 GCA_041751315.1 Gaiellaceae bacterium
CGCCGAGCCGCACCCCGTGGCGCGGCACCGGCGTGAAGTTGCACGCGACCACGATGGCGTCGCGCGCTTCGCCTCCGCGACGCAACCAGCTGATCGTGCTGTTGGCTGCGTCGTTGCAATCGATCCACGAGAAGCCGCCGGGTTCGCAATCGAGCGCGTGCAGCGCAGGCTCGGCGCGATAGGTGGTGTTGAGATCGCGAATCCAGCGCAAGATGCCTTGGTGCGCCGGCTGCTCGAGCAGATGCCACTCGAGTTCACCGTCGTGGTTCCACTCGGCGCGCTGGCCGAACTCCCCACCCATGAACATCAGCTTCTTGCCGGGCTGCGCCCACATCGCACCATACAGCGCGCGCAAATTGGCAAAGCGCTGCCATTCGTCGCCGGGCATCTTGCCGAGCAGGGAGCCCTTGCCGTAGACGACCTCGTCGTGGGACAGCGGGAGTACGAAATTCTCGGTGAAAGCGTAGAGCATGCGGAACGTCAGCTTGCCCTGGTGGAACTTCCGGAACAGCGGGTCGTTCTGCATGTACTCGAGCATGTCGTGCATCCAGCCCATGTCCCACTTCATGCCGAACCCGAGTCCGCCCTGATCGGTCGGCCGCGACACCTTCGGCCAGGCCGTCGACTCCTCGGCGATGGTCTGGATGTCCGGAATGGAGCCATAGACGGTCTCGTTCAGACGTCGCAGGAAGCTGATCGCCTCGAGGTTCTCGCGCCCGCCTTTCGGATTCGGGATCCACTCGCCCTGCTTGCGCGAGTAGTCGAGATAGAGCATCGACGCCACGGCATCGACGCGGAGGCCGTCGGCATGGAAGACCTCGAGCCAGTACAGCGCACTCGACAGCAGGAAGCTGCGGACTTCGTGGCGGTTGTAGTTGAAGATCAGGCTCTTCCAGTCCGGGTGGAAGCCCTGGCGCGGGTCGCCGTGCTCGTACAGGTGCGTGCCGTCGAAATAACCGAGGCCGTGTTCGTCGGTCGGGAAATGGGACGGCACCCAGTCGAGGATGACGCCGACACCGTGCTGGTGCAGGACATCGACGAGGAACATCATGTCCTGGGGCGTCCCGTAGCGGCTCGACGGCGCGAAGTAGCCAGTCGTCTGATAGCCCCAGGAACCGAAGAACGGGTGTTCCATCACGGGCATCAGCTCCACGTGAGTGAAGCCTTGGGCAGCGACATACTCGGCGAGCAGGGGCGCCAGTTCGCGGTACGAAAGGCTTCGCCACCCCTCTCCTGCGACGCGGCGCCACGAGCCCACGTGCAGCTCGTACGTGGACATCGGAGCATGAAGGGAATGCCGACCGGCGCGAGATTCCATCCAGCCGGCGTCGTTCCAGTCGTAGGCGAGATCCCAGACCAACGAGGCCGTCGCGGGCGGCACTTCGGCGTGGAACGCAAACGGGTCGGCCTTCTTCACCTGGTACCCGCTGGTCCGGGATGCGATGTGATACTTGTACTGCTCGCCGCGCCCGATCCCGGAGACGAATCCTTCCCACAGCCCCGAGACGCCCCGTGGCTGTAACGGGTGCCGGTCCGGGGCCCAGCCATTGAAAGGCCCGACGACGCTGACGGACTGCGCGTTCGGAGCCCAGACGGCGAAGCGCGTCCCCGACTGGCCATCGCGGACCTCGGCGTGCGCACCGAGTTTCTCCCAGAGCCGGACGTGGCTGCCCTCGTTGAACAGGTGCAGGTCCTGATCACTCAGGCAGGTCGTCGTCTCTCGCTTCATTGTTTGCTCCCGTGGCCTGGCTCCGCGGGCTCGATCAGCGCGAGGATGCTTCGCAACGGGATCGTGACCCAGCTTGGTCGGTTGTTCAGTTCGTAGCCGAGCTCGTAGACGGCCTTCTCGAGCAGCAGCACCGCGAGCAGCGTCTCGAGTTGGCGCCGGTCCCCCGGGACCAGGTTCGTTCCCTCGACGGCGCGCAGATAGGCGCGCAGATACGCGGAGCTGACCCAGCTCGTCCACATCGCGGACCACGGCTCGAGCGCGGGGACGTCTTCGGCGCGGATCGTCCCCGCCCGGGCAAAGTCCATCAGGAAGCCGCGCGCGGCGTAGTCGAACGAGCGCAGCATGCCAGCGACATCGGCGAGGGGCGAGCGCTTGAGTCGTCGTTCGCCGAGCGGCCGGGCCGGCTCGCCCTCGAAATCGATGATGACGAAGTCACTCCCGGTGAACAGCACCTGGCCGAGATGGAGATCGCCGTGACAGCGGATCCGCAACGCGTCGATTCGCTCGCCGAGGACGCCCCGGAAGCGTTCGCCGAGCTGGTCTTCGGCAGCGATCAGGCGCTGCGCGTCCCCAGCAGACTCTGGCGAGAGGCTCGCGAGGTTGGCGCGCAGGGTATCGAGCGTGCGCGCACTGAGGTTGCGCATCGATTGGTAGAGCGACCGCTGATGCAGCGTCGAGAAGCGCTCGGGGGCGAACTCGGGGTCCTCGCGGTCGCTGGCGAGCGCGAGGTGCAACTCGCCAGTGCGACGGCCGAGCAGCCGCATCGTCTCGAGGAAGCTGCCGAGCATCTCGAGCACGACCGTCGGCGGCGGCGGACCTTCGCTCCTCTCCAGCAACAGAGCACCCGAGGCGGGAGGGCGCTCATCATGGTGCGCGACGAGCGCATCTTCGTAGAAGCGCATGAGATGGTCGCGAGTCCAGTGCCAGGCATCGCCCTCGTTCACCACCCAGTTCTGGAGCACGGCGATCGTGATCGGCTCCGAGCGCGCAGCGCGGTACTCGAGGAAGCCAGCCGTCGTCGGGACCTGGGAGAACTCCGTGCGCTCGGTGAGGAAGCGACCGACCTCGAGGTCCGGATTCGTGCCGACGGAGAGCCGTCGGAACAGCTTCAGCACGAGCCGGTCGCCGTACGCGACCGAGGAGTTGCTCTGCTCCGCATGGAGCAGCGTCGCTGGCAGCTTCGTCTCCGGGTCGCCCCGGACGGCCCGGAAGGCTTTGGTCGTGCCGCCCCGCAATTCGCCCGCTTGGCCGCGCCAGCGCTTGCGCCGCCCGATGCCGTCGAGCCATGCGGTGCAGAACTCGGGGTCCTCGAGCGCGTCGAAGAGCACCTGCGGTTCGGAG
>JBGSXQ010000419.1:0-2294 GCA_041751315.1 Gaiellaceae bacterium
ACACCTTGCGCGCCGGACCACCCTCGCGGGGCGGCTCGCGGATGAGCGCGGAGACGAGCGAGCCCTCCACCGAGCGCAGCACGTCGATGATCCCTTCGGAGTACGGCTCGGTTGCGCCGACAGCCTCGAAGTCGTCGCGCACGAGGTGCGAGACCACGATCTCGCCGCCCTCGAGGACATGCGCCCGCTCGAGCGCGCGCGCCAGCAGCTTGAGCTTCGCGAACTGCACGTTCTCGTACACGCCCTGGAAGACACGGTGCACATCCGCGCCGGCCTCCACCAGGTCGGCCGCGAGCCGGAGAGCCTTGGGGCTCGTGTTCGCGTACTGAAAGCGGCCCGTGTCGGTCACGAGCGCGATGTAGAGCGCCTCCGCGATATCCGGCGTCAGCTCGACGCCGAGCTCCCGAAAGACGTCGGCGAGCACCTCGCCCGTCGAGGACGCATCCGCCACGATCAGGTTGACGTCTCCGAACCGCGGGTTGTCGTGGTGGTGGTCGATGTTGATCGTGAACGGCGCAGCGTCCACGACCCCCGGCTCGGCGCCGACACGGGCCGCGCTCGCACAGTCCACGGCGACGAGGACGCGCTCGCCGAAGTCGTCCGGCCGATGACGCACGAGTGCCCCCTCGTCGAGCTCGAGGAAGCGGTACTCGCCCGGAAGCGGGGCGGTTCCTCCGAGAAACATGACGACGTCCTTGCCCAGCTGGCGCAGGGCGAGACCCATCCCGAGGAGCGACCCGAGCGCATCGCCGTCGGGGGCCTCATGGGAGGTGACGACGAACCGCTCGTTTTCACGAACGGCGCTCACCACCGCCTGCATGTCAGCTTGCATCTGTATCGGGCTCCGGGTCGGGATCCGACGGAGCGAGCTCGTCGATGAGCTTCGTCAGCCGCACGCCCCGCTCGATCGCGGGATCGTATTCGAAGGTCAAGACGGGGGTCCGCCGCGTCCCCAGCTCGCGCGCAACCTGAGTCTGGAGCACGCCGTGGGCAGATTGCAGACCTTGTAACGTGCGATCCTGCTCTTGCTCGTTACCCAACACGCTTACGAACACGGTCGCCTGGGAGAGGTCCGTCGTCGTGCGCACCCCCGTCACGGTCACGAACCCGATCCGCGGGTCCTTGAGCGTCGGCAGCGCTTCGGAGAGGACCTTGCGGACCGCCTCGTTCACCTTCCTGCGTCTCTCAGCGCTCGCCAGGGACGACCACCTCCCGCTCGGCTCGCACGAGCTCCCACTCCTGCGAGCCGAGGTAGCGCTCGACGGCGTCGAGGAGCTCGCCGAGCTCGCGATGCTCGCGGCTCACGCACGAGACGGTGAGCGCCGCGCGCTGCCAGAGCTCATGATGGTCGACCTCGGCCACGGACGCTCGGAAGCGCTCGTGGAGCTGCGCCTTCGCTGATTTGACGTACTTGCGCTTTCCCTTCAGCGAGCCCGACTCGGGAAAGTGAAGCTCGGCGGTGAGGATGCCGACGTAGCCGCTGGCCACGGTGTCCGCGCTACGCGTCGTCGTCCACGACAGGCGGTGCAGCTGCCCTGGGCGTGTCCATGTCCGTCCGCTCGACCTCGCGCGTCTCGTACACCTCGAGCACGTCACCTTCCTTCACGTCGTTGAAGCCCTCGAGCAGGATGCCGCACTCGAAGCCATCGCTGACCTCGCGCGCGTCGTCCTTGAAGCGCTTGAGCTGGGCGATCGAGGTCTCGTACACGACCGTGCCGTCGCGGATGATGCGCACCAGCCCGTTGCGACGCACGACACCGGAGGTGACCATGCACCCCGCGATCGTCCCCAGGCGCGAGACGCGGAAGAGCGCGCGAACCTCCGCCTCGCCGAGCGTCTCCTCCGTTTCCACGGGCGAGAGCATCCCGACGAGCGCCTTCTGGATGTCCTCGGTGAGCTGGTAGATGACGCGGTAGGTGCGGATGTCGACGCCCTCGCGCTCGGCAAGCACGCGCGCGTCGGCGCTCGGGCGGACGTTGAAGCCCACGACCAGAGCATCCGACGCCGAGGCGAGGTTCACGTCGTTCTCCGTGATGCCGCCGACGCCCGTATGGATGACGGTGACGCGAACCTCCGCGTGCTGGATATTCTGGATCTCGCCGAGGAGCGCCTCGACGGAGCCCTGCACGTCGCCCTTCAAGACGATGTTGAGGTCCTGCACCTCGCCCGCCTGGAGATCCGAATGCAAGGTCTCGAGCGAGACACGGCGGCGTGGGCGCTGCGCGAACTGCTCGCGGCGCAGCCGCTCGGCGCGCACGTTCGCGAGATGCTTCGCCTGGCGCTCGTGCTCGACC
>JBGSXQ010000420.1:0-7700 GCA_041751315.1 Gaiellaceae bacterium
GCTGAGGCGTGGGGCGAGAAGGTGATGGCGGCTCGCACCGAGGCGGGCTTCGGAGATGGGCCACCCTCGATCGAATACCTCGATGTCCACAACGTGATCCAGCGTTAATCGGTTCGGGGCCAAAGCGGCGCGGGCGACTCAAGTCGCTCGCGCCGGCCTTCGTCGTTGCCAGTGTCGGGAATTCCCCTAAAGGGATCAGTTGTCTGAGCGCATGTCCGCTTCTCACGCCTCGCGCGGGCCGTTGGGCTAGTCCTGTACGAGGTGCTGCTCTCAGACTGACGCGGGACCTTGCGAGCGAATCTCGCCTGCGCCAGCGTTCAGGACCGTCGCTTGAGCGAGACAAATAAGTCGTGCGCTCGCGATCCGTGGCGGAGGGACGGTCGTAGCCGCCCCTCCGCGCGCCTGTCGACGGCCGCGCCTCAGCAGCGCCTGTCGACGGCCGCGCCTCAGCAGCGCCGAGACTTCTTCGTCAGCACGATCGGGCCGCTACCTGCCTGAGTGACGTTGGCTGTCACCGTAAGCGAGCCCGTGAGCCCTGTCATCGGGATGCGGGCTCTGAAGGGGGCCTGAGACGCGATCGCCAGCTTGATGCCACTGGCCCCTCGGACCGCGAACCCGACGCGCTGCGTCCGCGCGATCCCCGACGGGGTCACCGTCGCGACGAGCGCTCCTCCTGCGCAGCGGACGGCGAGCACCGGCTCGCAAAGCCCACGCGTGAGCGCAACCGAGACGTTGTCCGCGTAGCCGCGGTTGTTCGAGCTCCTGCCGCTCTCGGCCGTGATCGTGACGCGGAGCTGGCGCGTGTTCCGGGGTACGGCAGACTGTGCAGCGCGCCGGAGCATCGCCGTCACGCCCTTTCGATGGCCCTGCGTCACCGGGCCTGCTTGCACCTGGCCGAGACGCGCCTCGCCTTCGTCCAGGAACTCGACCGTCACGCGCGCCCGACCCCCGTCGGTTCTGAACCCGCCCAAGTACGCGGAGAGGCACGCTCTCACCCCGCCGCCGTCGATCTCGGGCGCAGCTCTACTCACGTCGATCGTCTGGAACGCCGTCGACAGCGCGCTCGGATAGCCGCCTGCGAAGAAGCTCCGGCCGCCCCCGATCGCCCGTGCGTCCGCAGGGTCGGGTAGTAGACCTTAGCTGGCGTCGCCGTAGCGAACGACCTGGATCGGCGCGAATCTCGGCTTCGCATCTTCTCCCATCGTCCAACCGTTGGGAGCTATGTTCCTCGTGTGGTTGTCTCCACCAGCGTTCGCCTCACCACCCGGGTTCTTCACGAGGTTTCCGGCCGGGATCGCGTTCTCTCCCGCGGATCCCAGCGTCACGACCACGAGTCCCGCCGTGATCGCGATGACTAGAAAGAGCACTCTCATGGCACCTCCCTGGGGTACGACTCTCGAACCCACGGCTCGGGAGCATTGAGCTTCAGCGATGGCCGAGGCGCTACTCAGCAGCGCCTGGACTTCTTGGTGAGCACGATCTGCCCACCGCCCTTCTGACTGACGGCAGCGCTCACCGTCAGCTTGCCGGTGAGGCCGGCCATGGTGAACCGCGCCGAATGCGGCGCACGGCCATCGATCACTGCCTTCGTCCGCTTGCCGCCCTTGACGGCGAACCGCACACGCTGCGTCGCCACCACGGACGACGGTGTCACCGTGGCCACCAGCGCCTTCTTCACGCACTTGACCACCAACACCGGGTCGCAGGCGCCCTTCTTCGTCGCCAGCGCCACCGAGATGTTGTCGGCGAACCCGGAGGAGACGAACGGGGAGGGCGGCACGCTCTCGAACGTGAGCGAGACGCGGAGCGTCCGCGTGTTCGCCGGGACGGGTCGCTCCGATGCACGCCGCAGCAGCCCGTAACCGTTCTGGCGCTGGCCCATCGTCACCGGGCCGACGCGCAACTGCCCGAGCGCCGACTCGTCCTCACCGAGGAACTGCAGATCGACGCGCGCAGTGACGTTCGCGTTCGCCGAGCCGCCGAGGTACGCCGACACGCAAGCCTTCACCTCGCCCGCGTCGATGTCCGCCCCGGCTCTGCTCACGTTGATCAGCTGGAATGCCGTCGAGATCAGGCTCGGATATCCGCCGGAGAAGTATTGCCTGCCACCACCGATCGACGCCGAGCGGGCCTTCCCGAGGATCGCATTGGCTTCATTGGCGTTGTAGCGCACGACCTGGACACCAGGCCCCACCCGTCCATCCGGGAACTTCACCACCTCGTGCTGCCACGCCGCCGGTGTGATGTTGCGCGTGTAGTGCTCGCCGCCGAACGGGGACTCGCCGCCCGGGTTGTTCACCAGGTTCCCGGCCGGAAGCGCGGTCGACTCGGCGCCGACTGTGCTCGCACCGAGTAGAACCGCCGCCCCCGCGAGCACGACCGCGGCTGCCACATCACTGATCGAGCGGGGCTTCATGTCGAGACTCCTCTCATTGGCTGGATGCTGGGCGTGCTTACGGGCAGGTCAAGACGAGCGTTCCCTCGCCCGAGTACACGTGGGCGTTCGCAGACTCGTCCAGCTCCTTGAACGTCCGCGTCCAGGTGATGGTCTTCGCGTCGACGGTCGCGGGCTCTCCGTCTGCAGAGGCCGACGAGACGATGACGTAGATCTGGTCGCGATTCGGGAATTCGATGCTGGCATCGGACTGCGACCACTCGCCGTTCAGGAAGAACTGCGTCAGCTCGAATCGCGCGCCCTTCTCACTCGTCCCCTGGACTTCGATCGTCCCCGCTGTGGGCGAGCCGGGGCCCTGCACGAACTCGCATTCGGTGATCGTGAGGGCGAAGGTCCGGCCGTCGTCGAGGACGAGGCTCCCTTTGCCCGGCGCAGGCGCGGGGCCTGCGGGTTCGGAACTGCCTGTGTCGCCCGACTCGGCGGTCTCCGTTGCGGTGTCGTCGACCGACTCGGTCTCGATCGGCGTGGCCGCATCCACGGTCTCCTGATTCACCGACGACTCGTCTCTGCCCCCACAGCCCACGAGTCCGAGGACGAGTAGAGCCAATGCAATAGGTGTCACGTAGGCTCGGACGGGCAGTCGAGACATCGAGTTAACCTCCGATGGGTACGGCGCCTCGCCCGGTGCGGCCGCTAGCGCCTTCTGCCGACGAACGTACAGGCCGCGGCTATACGGCCGCTAAACGGCTCGGAGGCTGCTCCTGTGCGCATTTTTCGACCCGCGCTCCGTACGGGTACCCTCTTTCGCGAACGACTCGAACTCCACGTGGATGCACGACTACGTGGTCGACCTTCTGAAGGGGGCTCGGGTCTTGCGGATAGAGGTACTCGGCCCCTTGCGGGTCGTGTCGAGCGAGGAGATCGCGCTCGAACGGGCGTCGCACCGTCGCGTCCTGGCGATCCTCGCTCTCGCGGCGAATCGCCTCGTCGGGACTGATGCGTTGATCGAGCGCAACTGGGGCGGCGAACCTCCTGCGACGGCCAAGGCGGTGATTCAGACGCACGTGTCAGCGCTGCGCAAGCTCCTTCCCGACGGTGTCATCGCGACCGAGGGGTACGGGTACCGCCTCGATCTGGACGGTCAGGAGTTCGACGCCGATGAACTCGCCTCCCTGGCCTCCGAAGCGCATGCACAGGCGGTGGCCCGGGAGTGGCAAGCGGTGCTGGACGCGACTGGCCCTGCGCTTGCTCTCTGGCGCGGTCGTCCGTACGAAGACCTCACCGACGACGAGTTCGCGCGCCCCGAGATCGACCGTCTCGAGGAGTTGCGCCTCGAGCTCCTGCAGCTGAGGTGTGAGGCGCTGCTCGGCCTCGACCGCGCCGCAGAGGCTGTTCTCGACCTCGGGCGGCTGGTGGAGGAGCATCCGCTGCGAGAGTTCTCGTGGGAGCTTCTCATGACCGCTCGGTACCGGCTCGGTCGCCACGCTGAGGCGCTCGAGGCGTACCGTGAAGCCTGGTCGGTGTTCGCGGACGTCGGGTTGGAGCCGAGCCCCGCGCTACGCCGCCTCGAGCAGAAGATCCTCCGCCACGAGGAGGCGGTGTCCGCCGGCGCGCGCCACAACCTCCCGGTCGAGCTGGCCAGCTTCGTGGGACGCGAGCGCGAGCTCGTCGACGTCGCCGCGCTGCTCGACGAGCACCGGCTCGTGACCTTGACCGGGGTAGGGGGGTCGGGAAAGACGCGGATCGCGCTTCGTGTCGCCAGTCGCGCCCTCGACGACTTCCCCGATGGCTGCTGGTTCGCCGAGCTCGCGACGGTGTCGGAGCACGAGCGCGTCCCGTTCCAGGTCGCCGAGGCAGTTGGGATCAGGCCTCGGTCGGGGAATGCCACGACGTCGTTGACGGCGGCGATCGCAGGCGACACCGCCCTCATCGTGCTCGACAACTGCGAGCACGTCGGTGCGGCCGCCGCTGCGCTCGCACAGGCGGTGCTCGAGTCGGCGCCGGGCGTCAGAGTGCTCGCGACCAGTCGGGAGCCGCTCCGCGTCCCGGGCGAGGCGGTCTTCGACGTGCCGCCGATGTCGTACCCGTCAGCTGGAGATGGAGATGGTCTCGGGCTCTTGGCCTTCGACGCCGTTCGGCTCTTCACCGAGCGGGCGGCGCTCTACGGTTCGTCATTCGCGCTCGATGTCACCAACGCGGGCGTCATCTCGAGGATCTGCCGACGCCTCGACGGTATCCCGCTCGCCATCGAGCTCGCCGCGGCTCGCGCCGGATCGCTGAGCCCGGACTCGATCGCCGATCGGCTCGACGACAGGTTCCACATTCTCTCGGAGGGACCCTTGACCGGGCCCGAGCGGCACCGGACGCTCGAAGCGGCCCTCGCGTGGAGCTACGACCTGCTCGACGGCGCCCAGCAACTCCTCTTCGCCCGCCTCAGCGTTTTTCGTGGCGGCTTCACGCTCGAGATGGCGGAGCACGTGTGCTCCGGCGATGGCATCGACGGCGCGGATGTCGCGCTTGGAGTCGCCGCACTCGTCGAGAAATCACTGGTATCCACGTGGCCGCAGGCCGCTCGACAACGCTTTCGACTCCTCCAGACCGTTCGCCAGTACGCGGCCGGTCGACTCGTCGGAGGTGACCGCGAGGCGCTGCAGGGACGTCACGCCGATTGGTGTCTCGGGCTCGCGCTCGATGTCGTCGAGCGAGTCCACGGGGCCGGCCGCTGGGAGGTCTTCGAGCGCCTCGACTTAGAGAGCGACAATCTCGAAGCCGCGCTCGAGTGGGCCGGACGGCGTGCAGTGCACCACGTGGAGCTCCTCGCGCGGGCGCTCGCGTGGCATTCGCTCGACCAGGGGCAGCTCGGACTCTGCGCGTCGTACGCACGGACTGCAATTCGCACAGCGGCGGACGTCGAGAGCGAGGCGGCGGCGCGTTCGGTGCTCGGAACTGCTCTCTTCTTGGCCGGCGATGGTAACGAGGCGTTCGAGGAGTCGAGTCGAGCCTGCCGGCTCGTCGTCGATCGCGACGGATCTCCTCACAGCGTGCCGGTCTTGACGGCGTGCGCCCGCCTCCATCTGCTCCTGCTCGACCATGACCCGCTGGACGCGATCTCTCTGAGCCGTCAAGCGCTTGCGGTCGCGGAGGCCTCTGACGATCCGTTCGCCATGATCTACGCACGAAGAGCGCTCGGCCGCGCTCTCGTATGGAACGGCGACGGCGACGCCGGCCTGCAGCTCTACCAGTCGGCGCTCGACCTTGCGCTCGAGACGGGTGACCGCGCGATGACGCTCGAGACGTACGAGTCGTACTTCGTCCTTCTGTACCTCCACCCGACTGCGAGACGAAGTGAGCCGAGTCGTGTCGCGAGGGAGATGCTCGACCGCTTCCCCCTCGACGGGGATCGATGGGGGAGATACACACCGGCCGACTGGCTCCCGACCGTTTTTCTCCAAGAGGGCGCCTGGGACGAGGCCGAGCAGGCGATCGAGCGGCTAGGGAGCCGTCACCTGGAGGGGTGGGACAAGAACGCGCACCTCGTGCATCTGGGCTCGCTGCGCTGGATGCAGGGAGCGCTCGACGACGCCCGCAGCGCGCTCACCGAGCTCGAATCGGCTGGAGTCAACGCAGGCTGGTACCACGTCTACTACCCGCTGCTGGCCGAGATCGCAGCCGACCAGGGCCGACTCGACGACGTGCGCGCGGCAGTCGACGAGTATCTCGCGCTGGACGTGCATGCTGCACACGAGTCCTTGAAGCTGGCGGCGCTCAGCCCGCTTGCGCGAGCCGAGGTCGATGCGGCGCTGCGCTCGATCGATGGTGAGAAGGCCGAGCACGTCGAGCATGCTCGTGCGGCGTTCGCCATGGGCCGCGACATCCTCGACTCGTTCCCGCCGCTCTCGGAAGGCTCCCTACAGATGGAGACCGCAATGACCTACCACGCACTCGCCGAGGCCGAGCTGACGAGGCTCCCGGGCGCGGAGCCGCATCCGGCGTCCTGGGCGGATATCGTCGAGCATGCCGACTTCCTGTACTTCCAGCTGTACGCGCGCTGGCGACTCGCGCAAGCGCTTGCCCGGCTCGACCGGACGGACGCCGTGGCGCACGAGATCGGGGTCGCTGGGACACAGGCTGCCGGCGCAGGTGCCAAGCTTCTTCGCCGGCGTCTCGAGACAGTCGCAAGGGATGCGGGCATGCTGCGCCCGTTCCACCGCCAGCTGGGCTAGGGGACGTCGCCCGGCAGCGTGGACACTTCGCCCGCGCGGCTGAGCGGCTCGCGGAGGCGCTCGCCTTAACGGTGCGCCTGGGAGATGACGGGTACCTCGGTGAGATCCTCCAGGCCTGCGCACAGCTCGAGAGTGATCGGGCCAGACCGGACCGAGCAGCGACGCTCTGGGGCGCAGGCGAGCGGCTCCAGGACGAGTGCGGCGTGTCCGTCGCGCAGCGGAGATATCACGACTTAGTCTCTCAGTTGCCGCCCGACGCAGTGGCCGCAGGCGCCGCGGGGCGTCGACGAAGCCGTCGAGTACGCACTCGCGTCCATCGACTGACACGCCGTGCCGGCCACATCACGCGTCTCCGCGAGCGGATCTCGCTTCTGGGGCGCGAGAGCGACCTGGCCGCGTCACCGAGGGCTGGTGGCGGAGAACCGTCACACCAGTAGCCGTACAGCCCGAGCGACATTCGCGAAGACTCGCGCAGCCGAGTGGAGCGTCTCACGACTCAAGCGTCGTCCCTCCGGCGGACTGCTTCGTCGAGGCCAGAGACTTTTGCTCGTAGGATCAGCCGAAATGGTCGATTGCGTGTTCTGTCGGCTCGTATCGGGCCGAGCCGAAGTCAGCATCGTCTACAGGACGTCGAAGATGGAGTGCAGCTGTTCCGTGTTGCGCAGCTCGCCGCGGCGGCGTTGCGGGCGTCGGATCTTCGCTGCGAAGGAGTCAACTTCCTCCTCGCTGACGGTGAGGCTGCGGGCCAGGACGTCCTCCATGCGCATCTTCATGTCTTCCCGCGCCACCAGGGCGATGGGTTCGGATTGCAGCTGTCGCCGAACCACGCCGTGAGGCCGCGGGCCGATCTCGACCAGACGGCGAGATCCTTGATGCAGGCCTGGCCAACGGGCAGGCAGTAGACCCATCGTGTGCTCCGTCTGCTCAAGGAACATTCCCGCACTGTGAGTCTGTGGGTGTCCCGTCTGGGGCTGTTGTCAGGGTGGCGCCGGTGCTCTTTGTTCGTGACTCGATTCCCGCATGACTCGATTCGTCGGTGTCTTTCTAGTGATGTGTCCGAGCAAAGAGGCCGGTGCCGACCT
>JBGSXQ010000421.1:0-3061 GCA_041751315.1 Gaiellaceae bacterium
GCCACACCCGCGAGCCGTGCGCGACGACCGGCCGGCAGCGGCTCGGCCGGGCCACGCAAGACGACCTCGAACACACTCAGCTCGCCGCGCATGAAGCGATGAATCGTGCAGTGAACCCTGAACGTCCCGCTCTTCGAGAACGCCATCGAGAACGAGTCACCCGGTCGAATGTGGCCCGAGTCGAAGGCATCGTCGTCCTCCGTAACCGTGTGCGTCGAGCGATCGAGGTTCTGCCAGGTGACGGTCGTCCCGACGAGGACGTCGAGGCGCCCCGGCGCGTAGAGCTTCCCAGGCATCGCCACCTCTGCGGTCGTCGCTGCAGACCCGGAGACAGCGCCCACGGCGGCGATGATTGCCGCTCCGGCGCCGACACGAAGTCTCACCGCGTCACCCGGTAGATCCCGATCATCCCGTTCATCATGTGATCCTCGACGTGGCAGTGGTAGAGCCAGGTTCCGGGGACGTCCTCCTTCCAGCGCACGGCGAAGCTCTCCGCGAAACCGATCGTCCGCGTGTCCTCGGAGCCGCGCGGGATCTGCCAGCGATGCCCGTGGACGTGGAACGTGTGGTGGTCGTCCCCGATCGCGAGGACGTCCCACTGCACGACCTCGCCCACCCTGGCGCGGAACACGGGTGTGTTGCCGACGAAGGCGCGCCCGTTCACCGTCTTGAAGTCCAGCTGCTGGCCGAAGAACACCACG
This sequence comes from Gaiellaceae bacterium, assembly GCA_041751315.1. Classification (GTDB taxonomy): domain Bacteria; phylum Actinomycetota; class Thermoleophilia; order Gaiellales; family Gaiellaceae; genus GMQP-bins7. The sequence goes on from JBGSXQ010000421.1 coordinate 702, forward strand.
AACTCACGGTCCGGCGGCTTCTCGTCCCGCCCGAGGATCGAGATCGCCCCGTACATACCTCCCGAGATCGAGTCGGACATCGACTTCGAGTGGTCGTGGTAGGGCCACACGCCCGCCGAGTCGCTGCCTGCCTCGAACCGGTACGTGTACTCGTCTCCCGGCTTCACGTTCCCGCCCCGGGTCGAGAAGCCCGGTATGTACGCGCCGTCGGAGCCGAACCGGTAGTGCACGCCGTGGAAGTGCATCGAGTGCGGTCGTTCGAACTCGTTGTCGAGGTTCTTGAAGTGAATGACGATCTTGTCCCCCACCCGGGCACGCAGAAGCGGCCCAGGGATGCCGTCGTTGTCGGCGGCCGAGCCGGGCTGGTTCGGAACCATCTTCGCCCAGTCCTCGGTGTAGCGGCGGTACACGATCGTCGTGAAGCTGGTCTCGCTCTTCGAGAACCGCTCGCCCTCGATCGCGTTGCGACCGCTCGGGACGACATTCCAGCGCATCGGGACGGCCGCGACCCAGTACTCGCGGACGTTGCCTCGCTCGCCGCCAGCGCTCGACGGCATGATGGCAACAGCGGCGAGGAGGGTCAGGAGCGCGCCGAGCGCTCCCAACCCTCCGACGATGCCTTGTCTCACTTCGTGACGCGGATGTCCGCGGCCATGTCCGGGCCGTGGATCATGCAGATGAAGTGGAACTTCCCCGGCGACGTGAACGTCACGCGCGCCGCGTTGGGTAGCCCTCCTCGCAGGCCGTCGGTCAGCGACGTGGCGTAGAAACCGTTGCCGTGGTTCTTCCCGTCATATGGGGTTCCACGCGGATCGCTCCCGTAGACGAACACGGGGGTGACCTGATTCTTCGTACCCGGCCCCATCGGGAACAGGTCGGTCTGCTTCATGAACTTGTCGATGTACTTGGGCGACCCGAGTCCTAGGTTGTGCGGCTCGCTCGGTGCCTTGTTGACGAAAGTGACCGTCGTTCCGGCCTTGACCGTCGTCAATGCCGGAAGGAAGTCGAGGATCGTCGTTCTGCCGCCGCTCGCCTTGCGGCCGTCGATCCCCATGATGATCGTCCGTGCAGGCGGCTTCGTCACCGCGAGCGCCTTCGCCTTCGCCCAGGCGGCATCGGTCTCGGCCTTCGCCGTCGCGGCCACGTCCTCCGCCGATTGCACCGCGGCGCCCTTGGACTTGACGACGACGCTCATCCCCATTCCCGGATGAACCTGGCACAGCAGCTTGAAGGCGCCGGTCTTGGGAAAGGAATACGCCGCCTTCGCTGGCTTCTTCGGGCCCGTTGCGAAGATCGCGCCCGTGCTCGCAGGCGTCTTGCCGGAGATCGTCTTCGGTCCGAGCGGGCCGAAAACGGCGACGTTGTAGCTGAACGCCTGCTGACCGTCGAAGTAGAACGGCTGGCCGGCGGAGTCGGTGATGCCCGAGTACGTGGCACCCGGCGCAGGCCCGACCAGAGGCGGAACGCGCTTCCCTGCGAGGTACTAAACCGTGTGGAAGCCGAACGCCGTGAATGTCACCTTGTCACCCGCGTTGATGCTCAGCTTGGCGGGAAAGAACTGGTTGAGCGTGGTTCCTTTCGGTGCTCCAGCCGGCGGCTTTCCCTGCTCGCCGACCGCGACGTTCCAGGTCGACGCCTGATCGGCGCCTCCGAACGCAAGTTGGGCAAACACGAGCACTCCCAAGCCGGCAAGCACAAACGCAGCCTTCCTCATTCGACCCTCCTCGTAAGAGACGTATTCGAACCTCCGCGAGACTACGATGCGACTCTCGCATCGTCAAGATCGTTCCTACGCGACGACGCGGTACACCTGGAAGCACTCCGCGTACTCGCGGTTCACGTTCACACCGTGAACCCGCGCGAGGTTCCAGATGTACTCGGGATCGGCGTAGCGGCGGTGCTGCTGGGAGGCGTAGCGCGAAAGGGCAGCGACCTTGCGCTCGATGTGCCGTTTCTCGAGCGCGATGTATGCGCCGTAGGAGAAGTCGAAGTTGTTCCACGGCACTTCGTAGCCGAGGATCGTCGTGCGCTTGAAGGCGCGAAGACCCTCTTGCGCGATCGTCTGATGGTCCTGGTGCACGTCGTGATGCGACGGCTGGAAGACGACATCGGGCTTCCACTTCTCCCACATCGCGACGAGGAGCTCGAGGATGTCCTGCCGGCGCTCGGGGAAGGTGCGCACGTCGAAGTCGTGGACCGTGAGCCAGTTCTCGGCGATCCCGAGCTCCGCGGTCGCCTCGCGGACCTCGCGGGCGAGTGTGTCGGGCTCGAAGCTCGGCGGGAGCGAGCGCGTCGCGATGGAGAACGCCACGTAGCGCACCTCGCACCCGCCCTCGACCAGCCGCGCCATCGTCCCTCCG
>JBGSXQ010000422.1:0-3641 GCA_041751315.1 Gaiellaceae bacterium
CCGGCCTGCAAGTGCTGCGAGCTCGCCGTACGAGACGACCTCGCCGTGCGGCACGGCCCGCAGAGCCTCCACGAGCGCGCGCTGAAGCGGTGTCGCCCACTCGAGGTCGAGGGCCACGTCCGCAAAGGACACGTCTTCTCCAGTCAGGAAGGCACGGAAACGCCGCACCAGCGCTGCGCTCGGAGATGCTTGTGACGATAAGTCACAAGGGTTGCTCTCGCTCGTCGCGGCAACGCGATCGAAGTCGAAGGCATGCGCCAGAACCGTTTCGTCACTGTGCATCCACAACCGACCAACGCCCCATCCGGGCACCACGTAGCCCGTCTCCACGATTGCCATCGCAGGACTCTAGAACGACGTCGGCATCAAACCGGGAAACGGAGTCGGGGTCAGGCGCGTGGGGTCAGACCCCGACCGGGAAACGGAGTCGGGGTCAGGCGCGTGGGGATCAGACGCCGACCGAGAACGGAGTCGGGGTCAGACCCGTAGGGTCAGACCCCGACCGTCTATATTCGCGCGGATGAGCGCACACGGCCTGTTCCAACCGCCCCTGCACGACAACGAGCCTGTCCTCTCCTACGCCCCCGGAACCCCGGAGCGCGCCGCGCTACAAAGCCGGCTGCGCCAGATGCAAGGCGAGCGCATCTCGATCCCGATGATCATCGGCGGCAAGGACATCCACGCGGACGAGACCTTCGAGGCCGTCATGCCGCATCGCAAGACCCACGTGCTCGCCGACGTCGCCAAGGGCGGAGCCGAGCACGTCGAGCAGGCAATCGCGGCCGCGAGCGCCGCGCACCACGACTGGTCGCGCACGCCCTGGCACGAGCGTGCTGCGGTGTTCCTCCGCGCGGCAGAGCTCCTCGCCGGCCCGTGGCGCTCCACGCTGAACGCGGCGACGATCCTCAACCAGTCGAAGACGTCGCACCAGGCCGAGATCGACGCCGTCTGCGAGATGATCGACTTCTGGCGCTACAACGTCGACTACATCCTGCGGATCTACTCCGAGCAGCCGCACTCGCCGACCGGGATCTGGAACCGGCTGGAGTACCGACCGCTCGAGGGCTTCGTGCTCGCCGTCAGCCCGTTCAACTTCAGCTGCATCGGTGGGAACCTCTCCTCCACGCCTGCGCTCATGGGCTGCACGGTCGTGTGGAAGCCGGCCTCGACGGCCGCGCTCTCTGCGTACTACTACATGCGCGTCCTGCAGGAGGCCGGACTCCCGGACGGTGTCATCAACCTCGTCTACGGCTCGGGCTCGACGATCGGCAACGCTGCCCTCGCCAACCCCGATCTGGCCGGGATCCACTTCACGGGCTCGACCGAGGTCTTCAACGGCATGTGGGAGACGGTCGGCAAGAACGTCGCGGCCGGCGGGTATCGCGGGTATCCGCGACTCGTCGGTGAGACGGGTGGGAAGGACTTCATCCTCGCCCACCCGAGCGCTGACGCAGACGCCGTCGCGACCGCAATCGTGCGCGGGTCGTTCGAGTACCAGGGCCAGAAGTGCTCGGCGGCGTCGCGCCTCTACATCCCGTCGAACATCTGGCCGGAGGTGAAGGAGCGTCTCGTCGAGGACGTCCGCACGATCAAGATGGGCGACCCGGCCGACTTCGAGAACTTCATGGGCGCCGTGATCGACGCGAGCGCGTTCAAGACGCACTCGGACGCGATCGCCGAGGCCAGAGCAGCGGGCGCGGAGATCCTCACCGGAGGAGAAACAGACGATTCGGAGGGCTACTTCGTCCAGCCCACGGTGATCACGACGGAGGACAAGGGCTTCCGGTTGCTGCGCGACGAGCTCTTCGGCCCGATCGTCACGACGTATGTCTACGACGAGAAAGACTGGGACGACACGCTCGAGCTCGTCGACCAGACCGCTCCGTATGCGCTCACGGGCGCCGTGTTCTCGACGGAGCGCTCCGCGATCCAGGACGCGCACGACAAGCTCCGTTACGCGGCCGGGAACTTTTACGTCAACGACAAGCCGACCGGCGCGGTCGTGGGGCAGCAGCCCTTCGGCGGTTCACGCGCGAGCGGGACGAACGACAAGGCCGGCTCGATGTGGAACCTCGCCCGCTGGGTGACGCCGCGAACGGTCAAGGAGACGTTCGTGCCAGCCACCGACTACCGCTACCCGTTCCTTGCACCGGACTCGACCATCTCGGATGGACAGGGCTGAAGACGCCGACGCGCGATAGCGGCCAACCGCTCAACCATGCGGTCGCGCGGCGAGTGCCTGGCACTGGAAGCGTGCCGAAAGCGCGCCAATCGATCCACAACCCCATCCTCCGAACCCACTGGCTCCGCTGACTCATGCTCGTACGCGTCCTCGACGGTATCGATGCGTTCCTCGATCAGCTCGGCTCGGTCGACTTCCTGCCGCTCGCGCTCGCCGTCGGCTGCCATCTGCTGAAGATGGCTTGCACGAGCCGCGCGTGGCGCAACGTGCTCGCGGCGGCCTATCCGGAGGAGCGCGTGCCGTGGCGGGCGATCTACGCGGCGTATCTCGCGGGCGTCGGGATCAACGCGATCATCCCCGCGCGCGCCGGTGACGCCGTGCGGATCGTGCTGGCCCACCGCGCGATCCCCGGGAGCACGTACACGACCGTCGTCTCCAGCACGCTCGTCCTGAGCTTCTTCGACATGCTCGCGGCAAGCTTCTTTCTCGTCTGGGCACTGAGCCTCGGCGTGCTCCCGGGCCTCGATGTCCTCGCACGCCTCGAGAGCTTCGACTTCGCGTGGATCCTGGCGCGACCCAAGCTTCTCGACCTCTCGCTCGCCGCAGTGCTGATCCTCGTCGGCATTCTCGGCTTCTGGATCGCCGGGCATGTCGCGAACTTCCGCGAGCGAGTCGCCCAGGCGTTCCGCGTGATGTCACCTCCGACCCGCTACCTCGGCCGGGTCGCGGCGTGGCAGGCAGCCGACTGGGGATTGCGCCTCGTGACGGTCTGGTTCTTGCTCGACGCCTTCGACATCCCGCAATCGCTCCAGAACACCGGGCTCGTGCAGGTCTCGCAAAGTGTCGCCACGCTCTTTCCGATCACACCTGGCGGCGTCGGCACCGAGCAGGCGTTTCTCCTCTACGTGTTGAACGGGGTTGCCGCGGCGTCCGTCCTGCTCGCGTTCAGCGTCGGCGCGAAGATCACGCTCACGATCACGAACGTCGTCGCGGGATTCACTGCGATCGCGCTGACGCTCCGCACCTTACGCTTCAGGAAGGCGCTCGACCTTCCGCAGGACGAGCCGGCCGAGACCTAGGGGCGAGGCCTACCAGGCCCGTGCGACCCTTGGGTCGCCTACGAGGGCCCTGCCTTGTGGAGCTGCGCGTAGAGCGCGCGTGCGGTCTTCGGCGGTAGTCCAGGAACCCCCTCGAGCTCCTCCTGCGACGCCTCGAGAAACCGCTCTGCGGAGCCGAAGTGGCGGATGATCGCGCGTCTTCGCACCGGGCCGACACCGGGGAGCCCTTCGAAGATCGTCTCCATGGAGCGGGCGCCGCGCTTGCGCCGGTGATACCGCAGGGCGACGCGGTGCGCCTCGTCGCGAATCCGCTGGAGAAGCTGGAGCGCCGGGCTCGAGCGGTCGAGCACGATAGGCGCCGGGAACCCCGGGACGAACACCTCCTCGTCGCGCTTCGCGAG
>JBGSXQ010000423.1:0-1706 GCA_041751315.1 Gaiellaceae bacterium
CGCGCCTGCGATCGGCGCCGATCTGCGCGAAGGCGCGCACCGTGCCGCGTGCGGGAATCCGCCATGTCCGGACCGTAGCAAGGTCTCCGTCGGGTGCTCGCTGACCTCCACGATACGATGCCGCGCATGGCCGGATCCGGCCCGACGATCCAGATCCCGAGATGGATCCAGCTGGTCGTCCTGCCCGTTCTCCTGATCCTCGCCTTTCTCTTCGCAGCGAAGCTCGGGCACGTGCTCTTCCTCTTTCTCACCGCCAGTGTGATCGCGTTCACGCTGAACCCGCTCGTTCGCGACCTGACCCGGCTCAAAGTGCCGCGCGGCCCTGCGGTCTTCGTCGTCTACACGATCTTCTCGGCGGTCGTCGTCGCGTTGCTGATCGCGATCGGGGTCGTCGCATTCGATCGGGCGTCGAGGGCTGCGGATCAGGCCGACGAGTACGTCACCGAGGAACTCGCGTCGGGTCAGACAGCCGCCGAGATCGACCTCGACCGGCTCCAAGCGTGGCTCGACGATAACGGGCTCGAGCGGATTCAGGTTCGCGAGCAGACCAACGAGTGGCTCGACGGGCTCTCTGGCGGCGAGATCTCGGGCTACGCGCAGGAAGCGATCGCCTTTGCGCAAGGCGCGGCCTTCTCGTTCGTGGTCCTGATGTTCTCGCTGATCCTGATCGTCGTCATCTCGATCTACATGCTCCTCGACATGCAGCGGCTCGAGCGCTCGATCGACGCGCGCTTTCCGCCGCACGGCGGCTCACCGCTGACGCAGCGCATCGAGGGCGCGCTGTGGGGGTACCTCAAGGGCCAAGCGATCCTCTCGACAGTCATCGGGACGAGCGCCGGCGTCGGCATGTACGTGCTCGGCGTGACGGGACTCGTGGAGGGGGCCGAGGATTACGCGCTCCTGTTCGGGCTATGGACTGCCCTTATCGAGGTGATCCCGTACATCGGACCGTGGCTCTCGGCGGTGCCGCCCGCGATCTACGCCCTCTTCGCGGATCCGCCGTGGGGCGTCATCTGGGTCGGGCTGCTGTTTCTCTTCATCTACCAGGTGGAAGGCCACGTCGTCGTTCCGAACGTGATGGCGAGCGCTCTTCGTCTCCATCCCCTGCTCGTCATCTTCGGGCTGCTCGCGGGCGGCGCCCTGTACGGGATCGCGGGCGTTCTGATCGCGCTTCCCACCATGGCCGGCGGGCGCGCGGTCTGGGAGTTCTTCCGCGAGCGCGTCCGGCTCGAGCACTGGGACGAGGGAGGGCCCGACGTTCCCGTCGAGGTCGAGCTCGAGCCACCGAGAGCCGCAAGAGGCATCTAGTTAGCCTTGCCGTCCGTGTTCGACGCGATCGCGGAGGCCGCTGCCGCCGAGAGCCCGTTGTGGGCGGGGGCGCTTCGCCCGGAGGTCGACCAGGAACGGGAGCCGGTCTTCTCTCCGCTCGCGCCGGCCGCCCACGCCCTCGGGCTCGAGACGATCTACGAGGGCTACCTCGTCCACTACGGCCGCTCGCGCCTGTTCGCGCCCGCCGATCGCGACTCGGCGCTCCTGCTCGGCGACTATCTCTACGCGCACGGGCTCGTCCACATCGCGGAGTCGGGTGACGTCGAGGCCGTGGCGGATCTCGCCGAGCTGATCTCGCTGTGCGCCCGCCTGCGAGCCGACGGTCTCGACGGGGATGGCCCTGCCTGGGTTGCGACGTCCTCGTCGCTCGGCAGCGT
>JBGSXQ010000424.1:0-2341 GCA_041751315.1 Gaiellaceae bacterium
CAGCAGGGCGCTGCGCCGATCGTGCCGAGCGCCGCCGAGGAGTTCTATCCAAGGACGTTCGCGGACACATCGCTCGACGTGAACGGGATCGCGAGCGGCTCGCCCGACCTCGTGAAGACGGTGCTGCCGGTCGAGGCGCGCGCGAACGTGTCGATGCGACTCGCGCCCGGCCAGGATCCGGAGACGGTCCGTGCGGCGTTCGAGCGCCTGGTGTGCGGGGCCCTCCCCGAGGGAGCCGAGCTGGAGATCATCTTGAGGAACTCCGCGAGGCCGGCGCTCACCCCGACCGACTCCGACGCGATCCGCCTCGCGGGCGACGCCTTCGAGCACATTGTCGGGGCGAGGCCGTTCCTCGTTCGCTCGGGAGGGACGCTTCCGATCTACGCGAGCCTCGTCGCGCGTGGGCTGCCGACGATTGCGACAGGGTTCGGGATCGAGAGCGAGTGCAACGTCCACGCGCCGAACGAGAACGTCCCGGAGGACGCACTCGACGTCGGTGTCGCGACCATGCGCGAGGTCTTCACGCGCCTCGGCGGTCTTGGCGGCTAGGGCCGCCTTCACCAGCCCGCTCGCCGAGGAGTTGGCGCCAGACGTCCTCGAGAGGTTCCTGCGCTACGTGCGCGTCGATACCCAGGGCGCCTACCGTGTGCTCGAGAGGCCGAGCACGCAGCGCCAGCTCGAGCTCTCGCGCTTGCTGGTCGACGAGCTTCGCTCGGTCGGCCTCGACGACGCGGAGCTGAACGCCGGACACTCCGTCTTCGCGACGCTTCCGGGCACGGCCGACGGGCCCGTCGTCGGTCTGATCGCGCATGTCGACACGACTCCTGACGTCCCGGGGGCTGGTGTGTCCCCGATAGTCCATGAGGCGTGGGGCGGCGATCCGATCGTCCTACCTGGCGACTCGCGGCAGGTTCTCGACCCCGAGCTGCTGCCGGCGCTCGCTGCCCGCGAAGGACACGACATCGTGACGAGCGACGGAACGACGCTCCTCGGCGCTGACGACAAGGCAGGGATCGCCGAGATCGTGGCGGCGGTCGCGTATTTGGCTCGGCACCCCGAACGGCGGCACGCGCCGATCCGCGTTGCCTTCACGGTCGACGAGGAGGTCGGCCGCGGGGCCGAGGACTTCGATCTGGCGACGTTCGGCGCAGACGTCGCCTACACGCTCGACGGCTCGGATCTCGGAGAGCTCGAGATGGAGACGTTCTCGGCAGCTGCTGTCCGGGTGACGATCCGCGGGCTCTCGGTCCACCCGGGCACGGCGAAGGACAAGCTCGTGAACTCGGTCAAGCTCGCCTCGGAGCTCGTGCTCTCGGTGCCGCGGGGTCGCCTCTCGCCCGAGACGACCGAGGGCCGCGAGGGTTACGTCCATCCGCACCGCATCTCCGGGTCGGTGGAGGAGACGATCGTCGACTTCATTGCGCGCGACCACGACGACGATCTCCTTGCCGAGCATGTTGCGCTTCTCGAGCGGCTGGCGCGCGAGGCCGGGGAGCGCGAGCCGCGCGCGAAGGTCGATGTCGAGGTTCGGCACTCCTACCGCAACATGCGCCCATACATCGAGCAAAGACCGCACGTCGTCGAAGCGGCGCTGGAGGCGATCCGTCGCGCGGGTGTCGAGCCGCGCATGGCGATCACACGCGGGGGCACCGACGGTGCCGTGCTCTCCGCGCAGGGGCTCCCGACCCCGAACCTCTTCACCGGCGGGCAGGAGTACCACTCCGTTCGCGAGTGGGCGAGCGTGCAGGACATGGCCGCCGCGGCCGCGACCATCGTGCATCTCGCCGAGGTGTGGGCGGAAGCGCCCTGAGCGCATGGCGCGACTGATCGGTCTCAACCACGTCGCAGTGCAGGTCGGAGACCTGGACGAGGCCATCGCGTTCTTCCAATCGCTCGCGGACGCCGTCGAGCTCCGCGGTCGGAGCGGCAGCATGGCGTTCGTTGATCTCGGCGACCAGTTCATCGCGCTCGAGCAGGTTCCGGAACCGGTTGCGGCGGGGCACTACGGCCTCGTGGTCGACGACCAGTCAGGGGTCGTGCGCCGGGCGCGGGCCGCCGGCGCGCGAATCGTCGGTGGTCACGACTTCCTCGACCCGTGGGGGAATCACTGGCAGATGGTCGAGTACCGTGAGATCCAGTTCACGAAGGCGCGCCGGGTGCTCGAGGGCATGGGCCTCGAAGGCCTCGAGAAGTCGGAGCGAGCGCTCCGCGAGCTGCGGGAGAAGGGGCTTGCGGACTGACGTGCGGTCCGTCGTCGTCACGGGTGCGTCGTCGGGGATCGGGCTCGCGTCGGCCGTGCGGTTGGCACGAGCGGGATGGCAGGTCTACGGCGGCGTCCGAT
>JBGSXQ010000425.1:0-4462 GCA_041751315.1 Gaiellaceae bacterium
GACGAGGTCGGCAGCGCCCGCGGCGCGGAGCGCGGCGGCGTTCGACTCCACCCACGCGTCGAGCTCGGCGCGGGTGCACTCCTGCAGGCGCTTCACGACGTACCCGTCGTAGCTGTCCAGCACGAACACGGGGAGAAGCCCGCGGACATCCGGCCTGACCGTCGCCGCGCCGCCGAGGTCGAACCGCTCGGGATGCGACTCCTGCGAGAACACCATCACCTCGTGGCCATCCCGGCTCCACTCGCGGGAGAGCTGGCGCGTGTAGATGTTCGACCCGGTGCCGCCGAGGAGGTAGCCGTGCCAGACGAAGATCCGCATTCGGTCTCTCGCTCTTCGTCTCGGCACCGGGCGATCCTCGTTACGCATGCCGACGTTCAGCGAGTCGCCGACGAGGACGCAGGAGGACGAGGACGCAGGAGAAGGAGGCTACCGGCCACCCGCTCGCGGTAGCCTCGTTTCGTGGCCGACATCGCCGAGCTCTTCGAGAACAACCGCCGCTGGGCGGCCGCGATGACCGCGGAGGACTCCGAGTTCTTCTCGGCCCTGGCGGAGCGTCAGACGCCCGAGTACCTGTGGATCGGGTGCTCGGACAGCCGCGTGCCCGCGAACCAGATCGTCGGTCTCGCGCCCGGCGACGTCTTCGTCCACCGCAACGTCGCGAACGTCGTCGTGCACTCCGATCTCAACTGCCTCTCGGTGCTCCAGTACGCGGTCGACGTCCTGCACGTCCGCCACGTGATCGTCTGCGGCCACTACGGCTGCGGCGGGGTCAAGGCTGCGCTCGAGGACGCGCGGCACGGGCTCATCGACAACTGGCTGCGGCACGTGAAGGACGTGGAGGAGAAGCACGCGGCGGAGATCGGCGCGCTCCCGGCAGAGCGACGGCTCGACCGCCTGTGCGAGCTCAATGTCGTCGAGCAGGTGCAGAACATCTGCGACACGACGATCGTCGAGGGCGCGTGGGAGCGTGGGCAGGAGCTCACCGTGCACGGTCTCGTCTACGACCTGCACGACGGGCTGCTCCAGGATTTACGGGTCAGTCGCACGGCCTGAGCTAGGGAAAGGCGCCGGCACCCGAGTCGAGGTCGAGCCGACCGCCGTCGCGGCACTCCGGGCCGACCCGGTACTCCAGCGTCCCGAGCCCGCGGAGCTGGTTCTCGGTGAGCTGCTGGCGCATGAGCCGGCGCGCCTCGTCCTCGTCGAGGCCGAGACGCGCGCCGAGATCGACACCGCTCTGCAGCGCGTAGCACTCGGTCTGCCCCTCGTCGCGCTCGCCACGGAGATGCCACGACTCGTGGGCGAGCACCGCGATCGCACGGCCGGTGCGGCTGCCGTTCACCTCACCGTCGAACGCGAGCCGGTAGAGCTCATGGCAGATCTCCGGAGTGAGGATCGCGAGATCGCCACCGACCACGGCGACCCCATCCGCGTGCTGCACCGCTCCGACGTAGTCTCGGGCCTCGTCGCAGCGGATCGCTACGGGCTTCTCGGCGATGATCGAGGCCTCGTCGGAGAAGCGCGCGACGGCTTCGGTGCGCCGATCGCCGGGGAGCGAGCTCCAGCCCGAGCCGCCGAAGATCCAGACGAGCGCGACGAGCACACCGATGAGGCCGAGGCCGACGGCAAAGCGGCGAACGGGCGATGGTGCCGCATCGAACACGTACCAGTCGTCGTCGAGCTCGTAGCCGTCGGCCTCGTCGGCGTCCTCTTCCTCCTCGGGGCGAAACCCGTACCGGTCGCGATCGACCTCCTGCGGGCCGCGGTCGGGCGCGGGCCTGGCATCCCCTCGCAGCGCTCCGACGACGAAGGCCGCCTCGAGCCCAACTGCGAGGAGGAACACCACGACGATCGGAACTGCGTCGCGGATGTCGCGCGGCCCCAGGATCCAGGCCAGGACGAAGGCGATCAGCGCGACGCGTACCCAGAGCCAGGGACTGGCGCTTCGCTCGTTCACCGTGCGACGGTAGCCGCGAGCGCGATGGCGTCGCCCCGACAACGAGCGAAGGGAGAACGCGGTGGAAGGTCACGTCTCGTGGATCGTCGAGTGCTCGATCAAAGAAGGCCAGCTCGGCACGTTCGAGGAGCTGATGCAGGAGATGATCGAGGGCACGAGCACCGAGTCGGAGACGCTCGCGTACGAGTGGTACATCTCCGAGGACGAGTCGAAGGTGCACATCTTCGAGAAGTACGCGAGCTCCGAGGCGACGGTCGCGCACGTCACCGGCTTCCTCGAGAAGTGGGCCCGCCGCTTCTCGGGCGCCATCGACATGACCGGCTTCGTCGTCTACGGCGACCCGAGCCACGAGGCGCGCGAGATCCTCGACGGCTGGGGCGCGACGTACATGGCGCCGTGGGGAGGCTTCTCCCGCTTTTCCTCGTAGGGGTTCGGCTACTCGTACGGGTTCTTCGGCGCGCGGTCGTCGGAAAGTGACTGCCGCGACCGGGTGACGAGGCGCTCGATGGCGTCTGCGAGGTGCTCCTGGGCGATGTTGTAGTCGCCGCGCTCCACGCGCAGCAGGTGTGCCTCGAGCAGGACGTCGGCGTGCGTGAGGCCGTGCGGGGGCTCGAAGCGGTACGACGCGAGCTCGATCAGGAGACCGAGCGGGTCCTCGAAGTAGATCGAGTCCATGAACCCGCGGTCCTTCACGCCCGAGTGGCTGACACCGCGCTCGTCCAGCCGCTCGACGGTCTGCGCGAAGACGGCCTGCGAGAGCGAGAAGGCCACGTGATGGACGGCACCGGGCTCCTGCGTGACCCGCGACGGGTCACGTGAACGGCTCTCGTCGGTGAAGACCGTGACGAGGCGCCCGTCGCCGGGATCGAAGTAGAGGTGACTCTCCGAGTCGTTGTCGAGATTCGGCTGCTCGAAGACGAACGGCATCCCCAGCGTGCCTTCCCAGAAGTCGATCGACGTCTGCCGATCCGCCCCCACGAGCGTGATGTGGTGCACGCCTTGCGTCTGCAGCTTCCGCATGCCCACGGGCCGGAGTCTGTCACGCCGTGCCGGCACACAGGGTTTTGCATCACCTTCGCGCGGGAACCACTCGGGTTTGGACGCAATCCGATTCCGCTCGCGTGCCGAAGCAGCGAGCGAATCGACGAAAGGAAGTGGAGATGCGCACGATCAGGAAAATGGCAGGGGCTCTTGCCATAGGAGTTGCGGCGCTGGCGCTGTCAGCGTGCGGCGGCGACGATAACGACGAAGCCGCAGGCAGCGACGAGGTGACGGTCGAGCTCGCCGAGTACGAAGGCTCGGGCCAGTCCGGCACTGCGACGCTCACCGCGGAGGGCGAGCAGACCCGCGTGGTCATCTCGATCGACGACCCGGTTTCCGACTCGCAGCCCGCACACATCCACGAGGGGTCGTGCGACGACCTCACGCCGGAGCCGCTGTACGGCCTGCCGAACGTCACGGCTGGAACCTCCGAGAGCACCGTCGACGCCAGTCTCGAGACACTGGAGGACGGCGACTACGCCATCAACCTCCATATGTCGGACGAGGACCTCGCGACGTACACGTCCTGCGGCGACATCGACTGACGGTAGTCATTCCTGGGGTCGGGCCGATGGCTCGACCCCAGGTCCCGGGCCGTCCCGGGCCGAACACCGGGTACCCGTCTCGCGCGACCCGCGATACGCTCCGGGCTCGGTAGTCCTTTCGAAAAGGAGGCAGGCGATGTCGGTAGCGAAGGTCATCGAGCTCACAGCGAGCTCGCCGGACAGCTTCGAGGACGCAGTGCGCGTCGGGATCGAGAAGAGCGGAGAGTCGCTCCGCAACATCAAGGGTGCATGGGTGTCCGAGCAGAAGGTGGACGTGTCCGACGGCAAGATCACGGAGTACCGCGTCACGCTCCGCATCACGTTCGTCGTGGACTGAGGCAGAGAGGACACTGAGCCAGTTGGACTATCTGCTCGGAAGGCTGCTCGGCGGTCGAGCTGGCGGAAGAGGTGGCCTCGGCGACGTCTTCGCGACGCTCGCGGGCACCGGGTAGAGGGAGGCACGCGTTGACGAAGGTCGACGAGCGGACGATCGGCGAGCTCGAGCCCCGGCCGAACTGGGGTCGCCGGGTGCTGTGGACCGGCGGCCTCGTCGCGGTCTTCGCCCTCGCCGTGATCATCGGGTCGGCGACGATCCCCCGCTGGTGGGCCCACCGGGTCGGCGACCAGGTCGACGGAAGCATCACGCAGGGCACGACCCTCGGCCTCGTCTACGGATTCGTCTTCACGTTGCTGCCGATCGTCGCGATCGCGCTCATCCTGCGCTGGCGCACGAGCTGGAAGACGATCTTGGTCGCACTCCTCATCGGGATCCTGCTCGCGGCCCCGAACCTGATGACCCTGGGCATCGTGCTGGGCCAGGGCAATGCAGCCCATGCCGGAGACCGCATCCTCGACGTCGAGGCTCCGGCGTTTCGCGGTGGGTCGCTGGTGGGCGCGATCATCGCCGGCGGCCTCGTGCTGC
>JBGSXQ010000426.1:0-4661 GCA_041751315.1 Gaiellaceae bacterium
CGATCGTGCCGAATCCACCCCATCCTTCGAGCCCGGACGGCGGCACCGAGGACGACGCGGAGGAGCTGCGCCGCGTCGGGGAGCCGCCGGTGCTCGCAGAACCTCGCGAGCACACGGAGATCGGCCGCTTCGACATGGAGCGCGCCGCCCGCGTCTCCGGCGCGCGCTTCGGCTACATCATCGGGGACTCCGCTCGCGTCGCGCTGGCCCTGTACCAGTTCGCGCTCGACCACCTCGCAGAGGCAGGGTTCACCCCGGTCATCCCGCCCGTTCTCGTGCGCGAGGAGGCGATGTACGGCACCGGCTTCTTCCCTACCGACCGAGTGAACATCTACGCGCTCGAGCAGGACGGACTCTTCCTGACCGGGACGTCGGAGGTTGCGCTCGCATCGCTGCACATGGGCGAGAAGCTGGAGCGGATCCCCCTGCGCTACACGGGCTTCTCGACGTGCTTTCGCCGCGAGGCCGGCGCGGCCGGGAAGGACACGCGCGGCATGTTCCGCGTCCATCAGTTCAACAAGGTCGAGATGTTCGTCTTCGTCGACCCCGCGACGTCGTGGGACGAGCACGAGCGGATGCTCGACCTCGAGGAGCGGTTCCTCCAGGCGCTCGGCCTCCCCTACCGCGTGATGAACGTCGCCGCGGGCGACCTCGGCGCGCCCGCTGCGAAGAAGTACGACATCGAGGCCTGGTTCCCGTTCCAGGAGCGCTACCGGGAGGTCACGTCGTGCTCGAACACGACCGACTACCAGGCTCGGCGGCTCGGCATTCGTTATCGAGCCGGGAGCGGGCTCGAGACGCCCCACACGCTGAACGGGACGATGGTGACGGATCGCGCGCTCCTTGCGATCCTCGAGAACTTCCAGGGAGCGGTACCGGACGTGCTGACCCGCTACGGCGCGCCCGCGCAGGTCAGCTGAGCGGGGTCAGACCCCACGGGTCTGACCCCATGTCGGCGCTGCGTGTCCGTCACAATGCGCCCCGGCGGGGTGCCGGAGCGGTCGAACGGGGCGGTCTTGAAAACCGTTGGGCGTGCAAGCGTCCCGTGGGTTCGAATCCCACCCCCGCCGCTCACGAAAGAGGGCCTGTTCGCCTGCCCTCGTATCCGTCTCGACCATCGACACGTTCGGCGCCGGCCGATACCAGCCTAGAGAGGCCCTCAATTACCTCGCAGAAGGAGGCGGAGATGTCACTGCACACGGCGGGTCACCCAGGCCACCACAACGCCCGACCGGCGAACGAGAACGCCACCACACACGGCGTGTATTCGGAGCGTCGAATCAGACCACTAGCCAGAGCCAAGAAACGCTCGTTTCTGCGTCGAAGCGGACTGCTCGCCAGCCGGCTCACCGGGCCGCAGCTTTCGCACCTAAACCGGTGGGCGCGACTGGAGTCGATGGCCGATCTCGCCCGCGACTGGATCGACGCGCATGGCGGGCTCGTGCGCGAGGACGGCGAGACGCAGTCGATCGTGAAGTTCGTCGTCTCGGTCGAGAACAGCGGTCGGCTCGCTATGAGGGCCCTTGAGGAGTCCCTGCGCACATCGGCCGCGGCGGAGGGGGACACGCTGGACGCTTACCTCGCGGCGACCTATGGCGACGACGATGGCCACCAGACCTAAGGTCGGCCTGGTCGAGGCGCTGAACGATCCGCGCCTACTCGGGGCAGGGATGAGGGCGCACCGACGCCAGCGCGAGCTGCTCGCCGCTATTGAGGACGCGCGGCTGACGGTCGCCTGCTGCGGTAGGCGTTTCGGCAAGACGAAGGCGGCCGCCGCGGCAGGGCTGCACAACCTCCTGCTCGTTCCCGAGTTGGACGCGCTCGTCGCTCCCGGCGAAAAGCGGTACGCGATCTCGATCGCGAACTCGCAAACCCAGGCGCGGATCTTCGTGGAGCACGCGCTCGCGCTCGTGAAGGCGTCGCCGACGCTACGGCGGGAACTGGTCTCGGAGACGGCCACAGAACTCACTTTCACACGCAACAGGGTTCTAAGCGCTTTTCCTTGTACGAGCAAATCGACGCGCGGGTTTGCGGTGAGCTTCATCTGCCTGGACGAGTTCGCGCACCACTTCGACGTCGAGGAGGGCGGCCCCGCCGTCGCTTCGCGCATCTGGGCGTCGATGACCCCGTCGGTCGCCCAGTTCGGCACCCTCGGCCGCATCGTCGTCATCTCGACGCCGCTCGGCTCGGACGGGACATTCGCCGACCTCTACGCGAAAGCGCGCAACGGCGAGATCCCGAGCGCCGTCTCCTTCCACGCACCGACGAGCGCAAACCCTCGCGTCGACAAGACGTACCTCGAAGAGCAGGAGGCGGTGCTCGGGCACGACGACTTCATGCGCGAGTTCGGGGCGGAGTTCATCGCCGGCGGCGCGAGCTACATCGAGAACTCGGCGATCCGCGAGTGCGTCGCCGACTGGCTAGAGGCGCTGCCCGCAGATGGGCGCGATTGGGTGCTTGCATTCGACGCCGCGTTCGCGAGCGACCCCTCGGCCGTCGCCGTCGTAGGCAGGTCGCCCACAGATCGCACCCACCTGATCTGCGGGCACACGCAGCGGTGGCTGTCGCCGAGGTCGCGCAGCAAGATCCGCCGCTCGCGCGACGAGGAGACCGCGCACCTCGGGTCGGTCATTGCCGCCGTCGCTTCAATTGCGACCACCTTCCAAGCACGGGTCGTGGTCGACCAGCACTTGCCCGGAACCGTTGTGCATGAGTTCGCCAGGAACGGTGTACACGCGAGCGTTCGGCCGTGGACGTCGGAGTCACGCACGCAGGCTGCGCAGGCCGTCCTGGCGAGGATCCTGACGAAGCGGATCGAGCTGCCGAGCGACCCGCAGCTCGTGGCGGAGCTGTCGCGGTTACGGACGACGTACCGCGCTGCGTCGGCGAGGGTCGAGATCCCGAGGTCGGGCGACTCGCACTGTGACATCGCCGTTGCGTTGATGGCCGCGGTCGCCGAGCT
Organism: Gaiellaceae bacterium; assembly: GCA_041751315.1. Taxonomy (GTDB): domain Bacteria; phylum Actinomycetota; class Thermoleophilia; order Gaiellales; family Gaiellaceae; genus GMQP-bins7. The sequence continues at coordinate 2,963 of JBGSXQ010000426.1, forward strand.
TGACCGTCACGGGGTCGGCGCGAACCCCGACGCGGCAGCGATCTACTGGGACGCCTTCCCGAGCGGAGCCACGGTCGGCTACGGCACGCCAGGGTACGGGTCAGACCTGTGAATCCACAGACGAGTCCCGCTAGCGCGGTCAGCGCGCCAGGCCGGAGCTGCTTGCCGGTAGCGCCAACTGAGGCATGAAGGCCTAGAGCGCATCAGCAAGCGTACCGCTGAGGCATTGTTCATACGGCCGGGAAAGCCGCAAGCTCACCCTGCAGTTTCAGGCATGATGTGCCTGGAACTAAGACAAAACGGGGCGGCACCGCGCGAACGGCCCGCCCCCGGCACAGGAGGACTAGCTCCCATGCAACAGCACCGTACCCATCAGGGATACCGTGTTCGACACCCGCGGACGCGCGCAACGCTTCGTGAGGCGTGGATCGTCTGGCTGGAGAGCGCGAAGGCGGGCACCATCCGCACCCGGTCCGGCGACTGCTACAAGCCATCCGCACTCCGCTCGTATGACGCCGGGATGAAGGCGCGGGTACTGCCAGTATTCGAAGGCGCGAAGGTTTCCGCTCTCGAACTTCGCGACCTCCAGGACCTGGCCGACCAGCTCCTTGCCGACGGTCACGATCCCTCAACGATCCGAAACACATTTATGGGCCTCAGGGCGTTCTACCGGCGCGCGGTCGCACGCGGTGACGTTGCGTTGAACCCGACTGCCGGACTTCAACTTCCAGCGGTTCGTGGAAGGCGCGATCGCATCGCGACAGTGAGTGAGGCCGACAAGTTGCTGGCAGCGCTGCCCGACGGTGATCGAGCAGTGTGGTCCACCGCGTTCCTCGGCGGTCTGCGGCGTGGCGAGTTGATGGCACTCGACGTCACGCATGTGTTCGACGGCAACGAAGTCGCGAGCCTGATCGCGGTTGACCGCTCATACGACCCGGTCGCAGGCGAATTCATCACCCCGAAGAGCCACGCGGGCACACGTCGCGTGCCCGTGACGCGCGAGCTTCGCGCCTACCTCACGACACACCAACAGCGGCTTGGCAGAAGCACGGGGCTCCTGTTCGGCCGCACGGCAACAAGGCCCTTTGATGACCGCGCCCTCAAGCTCCGAGCGGAGAAGGCCTGGCATGCAGCCGGGCTGACCCCGATCACTCTCCACGAAGCCCGGCACACGTACGCGAGCCTTCTCATCGCCGCCGGCGTGAACTCAAAAGCCGTGAGCACCTACATGGGTCACGCGTCAATCACGATCACGCTTGACCGCTACGGCCACCTGTTCCCCGGCAACGAGGCTGAGGCCGCCGACCTGCTGGATGGATATCTCGATCGACAGCGAGCGCTTTCGAAAGACTGACGCTGCCCACGTGAGGACTAGGCCTAATGAGCGTAATCGTTGCATTCTGGAGAGAGCGCGTCTGAAGTGTCACTTGGGCGGCTGCGAGAGTCCGCCACGCGGCCTTCGCCGAACTGTCCTGAGTCGGCGATGCCTGCGCCACCGTCGCGCGTCCGCTAGACCTTGTACATCGAACACGCCGCACCCCGCAGACTTGCCCCGGCAGCCCATGTCGACACGATCGGTGCGGTGCTGCTCGGCTTGCTGCTCGGCGGCGGCGTCGCCGCGGCCGACGGCGGCTTCTTCCCCGAGACCTGGGCCTGGGTCGCGACGCTCACGTTCCTGCCGGCAGCGGTCATCCTCATC
>JBGSXQ010000427.1:0-2893 GCA_041751315.1 Gaiellaceae bacterium
CGCGTACGGACAGCCGCCTCGGCTGACGAGGGCGATGGCGTTGCGAAGCGAGCCGGCGGGAAGCGCCGCGTCGCAGAGCTGACGACTCGCGCCGCCGATAGTCCCGACATCGACGAGACGCTGATCCGTGGAGATCCACGAGGGCGGGATGCTGTCCGCCGGGCTGAAGGGCATCTGGCCGAGACCGCCCGGCGTGGTCACGGTCATCGCCGGCCCGAAGACGTGCGCGTTGGCGACCGCGCCGACGCTGATGGCATCCGGGGCAGTCGCAGGTGAGCCCGCCGTGCCGAGGCCGAAGAAGTCGCGGTCGTTGCCAGCGGAGATGATGGGCACGACGCCTGCGCGGACGACGTTCGCGACCGCCTCGATGAGGACGTCCGTGCGGGGATCCGCCTGCGGGCCGCCACCGGAGAAGTTGATGATGTCCATGCCGTCGCGAACCGCCGCCTCGAACGCGGCGACGATCTCGGGGCTGTTCGCCGAGCAGCAGCCCCCGAGCGGGGCCGGCGCCGGCACGTTGAACACGCGGTAGTTCCCGATGTACGCGCGTGGCGCGACACCCTCGAGGTCGTCCACTGCCGGATGGCAGCCGCCTTGCGCCTCGACGCAGATTCCCTGCCTGCCCGCCTCGACGTCGGTCTTGACCCCGGCGATGACCCCGGCGACGTGGGTGCCGTGGAACGAGTTGTCGCGATCGAGCGGCGTCGAGCTCGCCCCAGGCCCCGCGAACCCTCGGGACGCGATCACCTTCGGCGTCGTCGACCCCGTCGCGCCCTTCGGAAAGCCAGGCGGGTACGAGAAGCCGGTCGGGTCGAGGAACGGGTGCTCGTGGTCGACGCCGTCGTCGACCACCGCGACCTTGACGCCGTCACCCCGCGCTCCGGTCGACACACCAAAGGCGGGGGCGCTCAGAACCGACGGGCCGCGGTTGAGGCTCAGCCGGTAGCTGTAGCTCGGGTACACGCGCTCGGCGGCGTCGACCTGCAGGAGCTCCGGCAGTCGCTCGTACGGAAGGCTGACGGCGAAGCCGTTCACGAGAACCGAGTACCGGCGCGAGACGACAGCTTCCGGGATCTCCTGGCGGATACTCGCGATCGCGCGCGCCTGAGCGGTCTCGAGGGTCGAGAGATAGGAACGCGAGAACGGCGAGCGGACGTTGAGCTTGACTTTCGGCCCGATGCCGGCGATGCGACTCGAGGAGAACGCGGCAGCCAGAGGCGGGTCTGCGAGCGTCACGATCACGCGCACGCGATTCTCCGCTCCGCCGGTAAGCGCCGAGACGTCAGGGGCGGGGCGCACCTTCAGCATCGCCTGCTCGACCACGTCGCGCGGCGTGCGGTCGAGCGAGCCCGCGGCGGATCCTGTGACGGCGACGGCGAGAAAGAGGAAGACGAGGAGCGCGAGGCGTCGCACAGGGGCGAGCTAGCGGACCTTCGCCGTGTAACCCTGGGAGGCTCGCAGGCCCTCGAACACGACGGCCACGGAGCCACGGAACGTCTTGCCCTTCGCCTTCGGGCCGAGGTTCCAGGTGCAGACCGAAGCGCCGCCCTGCACGCGCTGCACGCGTGCCTTCAGCCGCGCGTTCCCGATCCGCCCGACGCAGGTCACGCGCCCGTTCTGGACGACGGCGTTCGTGTCGGAGCGAGCGGCGACGAGCCGGAGCGTGAACGACTGGCCCGCGGTCGGCCGGGTAGGCGTCGGCTTGAGGCTGCGCACGACGAGCGTGGGCGGCGTGATCTTCACTTCGTACTGGTAGAGGCCGATTGTCGGAGCGGCGTCGCGCCGACAGTTCGTGCAGTCGATCGCGCCTGTGGTCTGGTCGATGACGAGACCAGAGACGACTAGAACGTCGAACGCGAGGCGGCGCGTATTGCTCAGCTGAGAGGCATTGATCCGAAAGGTAGGACCGCTCGACCACGAGCTCGTCAACGACGACTGATTCGCACTCAGCGAAAAATCGTTTCCATCCCACCGAAACAGGATCGCTTCACCAAGGATGTACTGGATGAGGTAGTCGGCACCGAGACTCGACTGATCCCCGGTTGCCTGGTTCGAGTCGGAGTCGAGAAACATAATCACTGCAAGATCCTGAGTGAGCTGCGGTCGGTTCGGAACATTGATCCGGAAGGTGATCACCCCGGAATTGTCGTTCGACACCGTGATTGTTGTGATGTCTGGCGCGGACGGATCCTCGCCTGTCGAGTCTTGGTAGGTCGTCGAGTTGGCCGCGGTCGCTGCAGGCGTCGCCAGAGCCGAGAACGCGCCGGACGCGACAGTCGGAAGAGCCACGACCGCGACCGCAATCGCGAGAAGAAGACCTGGGCGGGTGAGCGGCCGCACGACGCGCGTCAGGGTAGTTGCGCCCCGAAGCTTGCGCAAGCGGATGGGTCAGTCGAAGGCGACCACGCTGCGGATGCCGTCCTGCGCCTCCATCAGCTCGAAGCCGCGGTTGACCTCGTCGATCGTGAGGCGATGGCTCAGCAGCGACTCGACGTCGATCTCGCCCGCGAGCCAGCGGTCGACGAGAAGCGGAACCTGCGTGCGGCCCTTCACGCCTCCGAACGACGAGCCCGTGACGCGGCGGCCCGTGATCAGGAAGCGGGGGACGATGTCGAGCGTCTCCCCCTTGCCGGCGACGCCGCACATCGTCGCGAGCCCCCACGCCTCGCGCGCCGACTCGACCGCCTGGCGCATGACGTGGACGTTCCCCGTCGCCTCGAACGTGTAGTCGGCGCCGAAGCCACCGGTCTCCGAGCGAATCCAGTCGACCGTGTCGTCGGCCGCGATGCGAGCCTCCGTCGCGCCGTGGTGGCGTGCGCTGTCGAGGCGCCCCTCCGAGAGGTCGATCGCGACGATCCGCTCCGCTTCGGCGAGCCTGCATCCGATCACCGCG
>JBGSXQ010000428.1:0-2838 GCA_041751315.1 Gaiellaceae bacterium
TCGTCATCCGACCGCGTCCGATCCTGTCGGACGAGCCTCGGTCGCCCCGCCGAGGCCTCGGCCGCACGTGGCGCAGAATCTGGCTCCGAGGAGGATCGGCGCACCGCATATGCACACGGCTCCGCCGCCTCCGCGGCGCACCAGCGCGCTGCCGTCGAGGAGCGCGTCGATCTCCTGCACGCGCGCCTCGAGCGCCACCAGCTCGGCGCAACGCTCGACGACGAGCCCGGCGTTGAAGCGGTCTCGCTTGTACATCTCGAGCGCGAGCCCACCGAGGTCGCGCAGCCGCTCCTCCCGCATCTCGAGGAGAGCCTTGCGCTCGCGCTTGAGCTCGCGCGGGGGAGGGACGACGTAGGTGCCGGGCTCGTCGGGCATCGGGATCCAGCCTAGAGCTGCAGGACGACGAGTCGTTCTTCCGTCATCTCGCGAATCGCGTACGCGGGGCCCTCGCGCGTGTTGCCGGAGTCCTTGACGCCGCCGTAGGGCATCTGGTCGGCGCGGAAGGTCGGCGCCTCGTTGATGGTCACACCGCCGAAGTCGAGCTCGCGCGCCGCGCGGAGTGCTGCCTTCAGGTCACTCGTGAAGATGCCGGCCTGGAGCCCGTAGCGCGTGCCGTTGGCCAGGGCGACTGCCTCGTCGAGCGAGTCGTATGGCGCCACGGTGCAGAGCGGGCCGAAGACCTCCTCGCAGGCGACTTTCGCATCTACTGGCGCCTCTGCGATGACCGTCGGTCGCAAGAGCTCGCCGTCGACCTCGCCGCCTGTGAGCACTCGTGCGCCTCGCGCGCGCCCCGCCTCGATCCACTCGAGCACGCGATTCCGCTCGCTCTCGGCGATGAGCGGGCCGACATCGGTGGTGTCGTCGGCCGGATCGCCCACGACGAGCGCCTCGACGAGAGGGATGAAGCGCTCGAGAAACGCGTCGTACGCCGTGCGCTCGACGTAGATCCGCTGCACGGAGATGCAGCTCTGGCCCGCGAACGAGAAGGCATGTGCAGCGAGCCGCGAGGCGACGTCGTCGAGGTCGGCATCCGCCGCGACGATGACCGGCGTGGCGTTGCCGAGCTCGAGGTTCACGCGCTTGCGCGCCGCGCGCTCACGGAGCTTCCAGCCGACGCCCGACGACCCCGTGAACGTGATGAGGGTCACGCGCTCGTCCTCGACGAGGACGTCGCCGATCTCGGATGCCGGACCGCAGACGACGTTGAGCCAGCCCCCGGGCAGGCCGGCCTCCGACTCGAGCTCGGCCAGGAGAAGCGCCGAGAGCGGCGTCTGCGACGCCGGCTTGAGCACGACGGCACAACCGGCGGCCAGCGCGGGCGCGACCTTGTGCGCAACGAGGTTGAACGGGAAGTTGAAGGGCGAGATCGCGCCGACGACGCCGATCGGGACTCGCAGCGTCATCGCGACTTTTCCCGCGCCGGCGGGAGAGGCATCCATCGGGACGACCTCGCCGGCGAGCTTGCGTGCTTCCACCGCCGCCATCGTGAACGTCGACTGGGCACGCGCCGCTTCAACGCGAGCCGCCTTCATGGGCTTTCCCGCCTCCGCGCAGATCGTCCGCGCGATCTCCTCGGCATGCTCTTCGACGAGCCGCGCCGTGCGATCGAGGATCGCTGCGCGCTCGTGAGCCGGAAGAGGCTCCGCCATCGCACGCTCGGCTGCGTCGACAGCCCGACGAGCCTCCGTCGAGCCACACTTCGCAACGCGGCCGACGAGGGAGCCGTCGTAGGGCGAGCGCACGTCGAACCAGTCGCCCGTCTCGACCTGCTCGCCGTCGATCAGGAGGTGGCGCTCGGTCACAGTGATAGCCACGGCGTGAGTGTAGTGGGACACTTTCGCGCGATGGATGTTCCGGACGTTCACTACACGCGAAGCGGTGACGTCGCGATCGCGTACCAGGTCGTGGGCGAGGGCGAGGGCGAGGGCGAGGGCGAGCGCGATCTCGTTCTCCTGCCGTTCCTGGCCAACATCTGGTCGCTCTGGCGTATGTACGGCTTCGCGGCGTTCGGACACAGGCTCGCGAGCGGACGGCGGCTGATCGTCGTGAATCCGCGTGGCGTGGGCCTGTCCGACCGTCCGCGCGGGTTCACGATCGAGTCGCGCATGGACGACATCCGCGTCGTGATGGAGGCTCTCGGATGCGAACGCGCATCGCTCCTCGGGCTGGCCGAGTCGGCGGCAACCTGCGCCGTCTTCGCCGCCTCGTACCCCGAGCGCGTCGACAGGCTCGTCCTCTTCACCCCGTACCTTCGTGGTGTCGCAGTCGAGGACGCCCGCGATAGGGCGACAGAGCGCATCCGGTACGAGCGGGAGCACTGGGGCGCGCGTGACTATCTCGAAGGCCTGGCTCGAAGCATCAACCCGCAGTGGGCGGACAATGAGGAGTACTTGCAGCGCTTCGTGGAGCATCTCCGGCTCACCGCCAGCCCGGCGACGATCGTCGAGTTTCGAAGAATGCAGCTCGAGTTGGACATCTCGGACGTCCTGCCCGCCATCCGGGTCCCGACGCTCGTCCTCGACAAGACAGGCATGGAGACGCGCTCGGCGGAGGTCGCAGCGGCGATACCGGGCGCGGAGTACCTCGACATTCCCGGACAGGGTTACGCGATCTGGGAGAACGACCTTGCGCTCGACGCGATTGACGACTTCCTGGCCGGTACGCCGCCTCGGCACGTCCCGGACTCCGTTCTCGCGACGGTGCTCTTCACGGACCTGGTCGGCTCGACGGAACGTGCCGCGACGCTCGGCGACCGGGGCTGGCGCGACCTTCTCGAGCAGCATCACGCTGCGGTGCGCCGCGAGCTTGGGCGCTATCGCGGCCTCGAGGTCGATACCG
>JBGSXQ010000429.1:0-6519 GCA_041751315.1 Gaiellaceae bacterium
GCCGCCTCGGGGGCAGGCGCGGCGGGCGCGGGCTCGACTGGAGCTGCGGTGGATCCGGCAGGCCCGATCGTCGCGAGCACGGTGCCGACCTCGACGGTCTCGCCCTCTTGCACGAGAATCTGGGTGACGACTCCCTCCGCCGGGCTCGGGAGCTCGGTATCGACCTTGTCGGTGGAGATCTCGAGCAGCGGCTCGTCGCGGCCGATCGAGTCGCCGACCTGCTTCATCCACTTCGTGATCGTTCCCTCGGAGACGGAGACGCCCATCTGGGGCATCACGACCTCGGTCTGGGTTCCTGTCGACACCGTTCCTCCCTAGTACGCGGCGAGATCTCGGAGCGCGCTCACGACGTCCTCGACCTGTGGGATGTAAGCCTTCTCGAGCGGCGGTGAAAAGGGTACGGGCGTGTCCGGCGCGGCAAGGCGCATGACCGGTGCGTCGAGATGCTCGAACGCCTCCTCGGCGATCGTCGCGGCGATCTCGGCGCCGAACCCTCCCGTGCGCGTGTCCTCGTGGAGGACGAGCACCTTCGAGCAGCGCTCGACTCCCTCGAGCATGCGCTCTCTGTCCCAGGGGATGAGCGTGCGCAGGTCGAGAACCTCCGCTTCGAAGCCCTCCTTCGCGAGCTCGTTCGCCGCGTCGGTCGCCGTGTGCACCATGGCGCCCCAGGTCACGATCGTCGCGTCGTCACCGGGGCGATGGACGTTCGCCGTCCCGAAGGGGACGGTGTAGCGATCCTCCGGCACCTCCCCCTTGATCCGGCGGTACAGGTGCTTGTGCTCGAAGAACAAGACGGGGTTGGGATCCTCGATCGCACTCGCGAGAAGCCCCTTCGCGTCATGCGGCGTGGCGGGGCAGACGACCTTCAGCCCGGGAATGTGCGCGAACGAGCTCTCCGGGTTCTGCGAGTGGAACGGCCCTCCCGAGAACCCGCCGCCGGAAGGGAGGCGGACGACGATCGGAATCGGCGTTCGGACGCGGAAGTACTGCTTCGCAGCGACGGTGACGAGTTGATCCCATGCGCACGAGACGAAGTCCGCGAACTGCATCTCCGCGACGGGCCGCATCCCCATCAGCGCCGCCCCCGTTGCGGCGCCGACGATCGCAGTCTCCGCCAGGGGGGTGTCGATGATGCGCCATGGGCCGAACTCCTCCTGGAATCCGAGTGACACCTTGAACGCGCCCCCGTAGACCCCGACGTCCTCCCCGAGCAGGAAGACCCGTGGGTCACGCCGCAGCTCGAGGCGCAGTGCGTCGGAAATCGCCTGTATGTAGGTCATCTCGGCCATCAGGTCACTACTTGTGGTGCGGCGTGTCGAGGTCCTCGGGCGAGGCGTAGACGCTTTCCGCGAGCGTGGACGGGTCCGGGAGAGGTGACTCCTCGGCACGGTCGAGCGCGTCGTTGAGCAGCCGCTTCACGGTCGAGGCGATCTCTCCCTCTTCGTCCTCGGTGAGGCCTGCGTGGTCGTAGAGCCACGTCCGGTAGCGCTCGATGGGGTCGTGCGTGGCCCACTGCTCGAACATCTCCTTCGGCACGTAGAAGGCGTCGTCGTGCACCGCGTGACCCTCCATGCGCAGCGTCACGCACTCGAGCAGTGTCGGCCCGCCACCGTCTCGTGCCTTCTCGATCGCGCGCCTGGCCTCGCGGTAGACCGCGAGCACGTTCGTTCCGTCGACGACGACTCCCTCGAACCCGTAGGCCGCCGCGCGGTCTGCGATGTGCTCGACAGGGTACGAGAGGTACGTCGGCGTCGAGTACGCCCACTGGTTGTTGTCGCAGACGAACACCACCGGGAGCTGGCGGACGCCGGCGAGGTTCATGGCCTCGTGCGCGTCCCCGCGCGCTGCCGAGCCGTCGCCGAACCACCCGAGAGCGACTCGTCGATCCCCTCGGATCTTGAAGGCGAGCGCCATGCCCGTCGCGACCGGGAGCATCGCCGGGAGGTGCGAGACCTGCGCGTGCAGACCGAGCTCGGCGACGGCCATGTGCACGTTGCCGTCACGTCCTCGAGTTGGTCCTCCCTCGCGTCCCATGTACTGCGCGAAGATGCGCCACGGCTCCGTGCCGCGCGCGACGTGGACACCCATGTCGCGGTGCAGAGGCGTGCCGACGTCATTCGGTCCCATCGCTGTCGCCACGCCGACCGCGGCGGCCTCGTTCCCGCGACCCGTGTAGAACGAGCCCGGCACCTTGCCTTGCTTGTAGAGGATGTGCCCGCGCTCTTCGATGCTGCGGGTGATGAGCATGTGGCGGTAGATCCCGAGGAGGTCCTCGCGGTCGAGCCCCGCTTCCTTCACCTCCTGGAGCGAGCCCACGGGCTCGGCTTCACGTACGGCCATGCAGTCGTCTCCCGTCGTCTGCTGAGTCTGGCCCACTCTAACGAAGGGCCCTGTCTACAGTGGCCGCGGATGGCAAAGCCCAAACGCAACTGGATCCAGGAGGAGCGCCGCAAGACCCTCGGCGATTGGGTCGCGTTCTGCCTCGCCTGCGGGCACACGCTGCGTTACTTCCTGGACGACGAGGACGACCTTCCCAGTGCGTGCCCGCAATGCCGTGGAGAGCTCCGCCAACGGTGCCCGAGCTGCGCTGCGCCGATCGCCTCGGCGTTTGCCGTCGCGTGCGAGGAGTGCGACTCGCCGGTGCGCGATCCACAGCTCTTCGGCACGACGATCAGGCGGCCCGGGAAGTAGCGCGCGCTTGGTGCGTTGCTTCAGCGATGCACCGGTCTCAGCCCGGCGACAAACCGGACTCAGACGATCTGGCTGAAGCGGATCAACGTGACGATCTCGTCCTCTGCCACGTCGCGGTTGTAGAGCTGGCTCAGGAACCAGACCATCTCGTCGACCCGGCGGATCTGCGGGTTGTCGTGCTCGATCTCCCGAGGAGAGAGCTCGCGGAGCGCCTTCACCTCGACCTTGTCGATCACGGCGTCGAAGATGCGCTCGCGCTGGCCGAAGCGCGCCCCACACAGCACGGTGACGATCATCCCCTTGCGGTACTTGGCCGACTTGTCGCCGAGGCGGATGGTCGCGGTCTTGCGACCGGTTCTCAGCTGCTCGGCCACGGCCGGGTTGTAGAAGTTCAGTGCAAAGGTAGGCATCGGCGGCGGCGAAACTATAGAGGGTCGTCGGCGAGCTTCTCGATCGCCTTCTCGACCATCTCTCGCTCGCCCTTGTATGCCAGCAGCGACGGTCCGTCGCCGAGCCGAAGCCAACGCGCCTCTGCGACTTCGACCTCCATGCCGGGCGGCAGGACGCCAATCCGGCCGCCGCGCGCGTGGGCGAGGAAGAAGCTCACCACCTTGAAGACGCGCTCGCCCTCCCATGTGTAGACGTAGCGGATGTCGCCGAGCTTCTCGGCGAGCCTCCCGCGAACGCCTGTCTCCTCGAATCCCTCGCGCAGTGCCGCGTCCGCCGCGGTCTCGCCCGCGTCGACGAGACCCTTGGGCAGCGCCCACGTTCCCGAGCGCTTTCCCCGGGGTCTCACGGCCGCGAACCAGGTGTGTCCACGCATCCTCCGAACCAACACGACACCCGCGGAGAGCTCGCGTCGCACGCCCACTTTGTAACACCGCTTTGGCGTTCAGTCACAAGATCTGAGCATACTGGACTCAATTTGGCTTGGCGTAACGCGCCGAGGGTGCTATTGTCCTTCTGGCACTCTCACGGTGAGAGTGCCAGAGTTGTCACAAACTTAGTACCAAGGAGGAACTGTCGAATGGATCTGCAGCCCCTGGGTGACCGTCTGATCGTGGAGGTCCTCGACGAGGACGAGATCACGGTAAGCGGCATCGTTCTGCCCGACACGGCGAAGGAGAAGCCGCAGCGCGGCAACGTTCTCGCGGTCGGCCCCGGCGCTCGTGACGAGGACGGGGAGTACATCAAGATGGACGTCGAGGTCGGAGACGAGGTCATCTTCTCCAAGTACGGCGGCACGGAGATCAAGGTCGGCGCCGACGACGTCCTGATCCTGCGCGAGTCGGACGTTCTCGCAAAGGTCGTAACCACAGGCAGCAAAGGCAAGAAGAAGCTTGCCGGCGCAGCCGCCTAGCCCGAATCGCTGAGGAGGAACGAAGAGATATGGCTCACAAGGAGCTCAAGTTCAACGAGGAGGCTCGCCGGTCGCTCGAGCGCGGCGTCAATGCCGTAGCCGACGCGGTCAAGGTGACGCTCGGCCCCAAGGGCCGGTACGTCGTCCTCGACAAGAAGTTCGGTGCCCCCACGATCACGAACGACGGCGTGACCATCGCTCGCGAGATCGAGGTCGAGGACCCGTTCGAGAACCAGGGCGCGCAGCTCATGCGCGAGGTCGCGACAGCGACCACGGACGTCGCCGGTGACGGCACGACGACCGCCACGGTGCTCGGCCAGGCCATCGTCCGCGAGGGCCTGAAGAACGTCGCTGCCGGTGCGAACCCAATGGGTCTCAAGCGCGGCATCGAGAAGACTGTCGACGCGGTGGTCGAGAACCTCAAGTCGCAGTCCGTCGAGGTCAACGGCAAGGAAGACATCGCCCGTGTCGCCACCATCTCGTCGCGCGAGCGCGAGATCGGTGACGTCATCGCCGACGCGATCGAGAAGGTCGGCAAGGACGGCGTCGTGAACGTCGAGGAGGGCCAGACCTTCGGTCTCGAGCTCGAGTTCACGGAGGGCATGCAGTTCGACAAGGGCTATCTGAGCCCGTACATGATCACGGACGCCGAGCGCATGGAGGCAGTCCTCGAGGAGCCGTACGTCCTCATCGCGAACCAGAAGATCGGCGCGGTCAAGGACATCCTGCCGGTGCTCGAGCAGGTCATCCAGGCCGGTCGTCCGCTCCTCATCGTGGCGGAGGACGTCGAGGGCGAGTCGCTTGCGACGATCGTCGTCAACAAGCTCCGCGGCACGTTCTCGGCAGTGGCCGTCAAGGCCCCCGGCTTCGGCGATCGCCGTAAGCGCATGCTCGAGGACATCGCGATCCTCACGGGTGGCGAGGTCATTACCGAGGAGCTGGGCCTCAAGCTCGAGAACACGAAGATCTCGCAGCTCGGCAAGGCCCGCAAGATCGTGATCGACAAGGACACGACGACGATCATCGACGGCGCCGGCGGCTCGGACGCCATCAAGGGCCGCATCAAGCAGCTCAAGTCCGAGATCGAGAACACCGACTCCGACTTCGACCGTGAGAAGCTCCAGGAGCGCCTCGCGAAGCTGTCGGGCGGCGTCGCCGTCGTCAAGGTCGGCGCAGCCACCGAGACGGAGATGAAGGAGAAGAAGCACCGCGTCGAGGACGCCCTGCAGGCAACGCGGGCAGCACTCGAGGAGGGCATCGTGCCCGGTGGCGGTGTCGCGCTCCTGAATGCCGCAACGGCCGTCAAGAAGACGATCGACGCTCTCGAAGGCGACGAGCGGACGGGTGCGGCGATCATCGTGCGCGCGCTGGAGGAGCCGCTCCGCCAGCTCGCGACGAACGCCGGGCTCGAGGGCTCGGTCGTCATCGACAAGGTGCGCTCGGCCAAGAAGGGCGAGGGCCTGAACGTCGACACGGGCGAGATCGAGAACCTCGTGGCCAGCGGGATCATCGATCCCACCATGGTCACGCGCTCGGCGCTGCAGAACGCGGCCTCGATCGCGAAGAACATCCTCACCACCGAGGCAGTCGTGGCGGAGATGCCGGAGAAGAACCCGGCGATGCCCGCAGGCATGCCCGGCGGCGGGATGGACTTCTAGTACCGCTGCGCTTCGCGGGGGGAAACGATGTTTCCCCCCGCGAGCCCCCCTTCCTCTTCGTTGTGACTGCCCGGCCGCACTGGGCCTACGGGCGAATGAATCGCCCTTCGGCCTTCGAGCTGGGCGGCGACTGGATCTCCCGGCCTACACTGGTGTTGTGGCTTCTCGCGAGTATCAGGTCGTTCTGACCCCCGAGCAGGACGGCGGCTACAGCGTCGCTGTACCTGCCTTGCCCGGGTGCGTCAGCCAAGGCGGGACACGGGAAGAGGCGCTCGTGATGATCCGCGAGGCCATCGAGCTCTATCTCGAGTCGCTCGAGGCTCACGGTGATCCGATACCGGGCCCGATCGAGATCGAGCGCGTCACCGTCTCGGCGTGAGCTCACGGCTACCGGCCGTCTCTCCCCGCCAGGCGATGCGAGCGCTCGAACGCTGCGGGTGGCAGCTCGACCGAACGCGAGGCAGCCATCACGTGTTCCGCCATCCCGATCACCGTCACCGTGTCGTCGTGCCGATGCACGCACGAGACCTCGCCAAAGGGACGCTGGCTGCGATCATCGATGCGTCGGGTATCAGTCGAGAAGAGTTCCTCAGGCACGTGTGAGGCAGGAGGGCATCGCGCCGGACCGCGGCGTTGCTTCTCAACTCCGCCGAAGCGCTACTCCTCCGCGAGCACCCCCGGCGCAGTCAGCGAGGCGAGTCGCAGAAGCGGCACGAGCGAGGCGGCGAGGGCGACGACGAGGCCGCCGGCGATCGAGACGACGGCCGCGAGGGCGACCCACCCGATCCCCGCCCCGAGCGCGAGCCCTAC
>JBGSXQ010000430.1:0-3361 GCA_041751315.1 Gaiellaceae bacterium
GGCGCGGGGACGGGGATGATGACGAAAGGCTGGAAGGCGGGGATCGGCACCGTGAGCCGGATCGCGCCGTCGATCGCAGGCGCGGTCGGCGTCCTCGTCCTCTCGAACTTCTACCCGCCCCCTGGCCTCGTGATGGACGGAGTCCATGTCGGCGAGATCCTCGGCGAGCCGCCCGCGACGACGCGCACGAAAGCCGGGAGCTGCATCGCCGTTGTCGCCGTGGACGCGGCGCTCTCCCCGCACCAGCTGCAACGTGTCGCTCGCCGCGCCGGGCTCGGCCTCGCGCGCTGCGGCTCGGTGGCCCATCACGGCAGTGGGGAGATCTTCGTCGCGTTCGCCTCACCGGGCCGGCGCCCGCGGGGAGAGGCACCCTCGTTCACGGTTCCCGACCGAGCCCTGAACGACGTCTTCGAGGCCACGGTAGATGCGACCGAGGAGGCCGTCCTGAACGCGCTGTGGGCGGCACCAGAGGTGGCGGTCGGGAGGGTCGGATCGGGCACGCGCTGCCGCACGACGGCGTGCTCGAGCTGCTGCGCGACCACGGGCGTCTCCGGGGATAGACCTCGAAGCACGGCCACTCTCCTGCAGGCCGATCGGAGGGTCGCAGCCGTGCCTCCTGGGCGAGCATCACCCGAACGAGGGACGATACGTAAGCACTGCGTAAAACCTGGCGCTGGGACGCATGCGAACGGAAATTGTGGAGAAAATGATCCTTCACAAGCACGAAACAAATAGGGGGATCAAACAAACAAATAGGGGGATCAAACATATGAAGAAGTTTCTGATCGTGGGCGTGCTGGCAACAGCCCTCGCCTTCACCGCCACGGCATCCGCGGCGCTCGTGCCGGGAGTGTTCGACCCGGGTAACACGGGGTGCGTCGAGGCCACGTTCATCAAGAAGACGAAGACGTTGCACCTGGAGAAGAACTGCCCGACAGCCACCAACGCGGCCGCAGGGGCCGAGGTCACTGGCGTGAGTGGTCAGACCTTCCAGTCAGCGTCGTTCACGCTGGCGAGCGCGAGCCAGTGTCAGGGTGGGTCGCCGCGTTTCAACATCGACACGACGACGGGATTCTTCTTCCTTGGCTGCAACAACGTGGCTCCGACTACGAATGCCAACGGAACCGTGACCTACACGTTCACTGCAGCGACGCTCGCCGCAGCCGGCCAGCAGGTTCCGACGCCGACCGGCACGATCGAGTCCGTGAGCGTGCTCATCGACGTCCAGGGCACTGCCGACCTCACGAAGGTCCTGGTCAACGGCAAGCTCCAGAAGCTCGCGCCCGGCAAGGCCGACGTTGCTCGCCCGTGTAAGAAGGGCGGCTGGAAGACCTTCACCAACCCGACGTTCAAGAACCAGGGTCAGTGCGTCAAGTACGTGGTGCACGGAAGGAACGCGGCGAAGAGAAGCGCCTAGTGGAAGGACTGTGGCGACGAAAGCCCCGTATATCGGGGCTTTCGTCGTTCAACCCGCCACCCGCGGCTTCCCGCGATCGTTTGGAGTCGAGCGTCGAACGCACCTAGTCTTCGCGCTTGTGATCTGCCCGAGTTGCGGTCAGGAGAATCCCGCCGGGTTCCGCCTCTGCGGGATGTGCGGCACACCCCTCCCGGACGCGCCGTCTGCGGGGCGTCAGGAACGAAAGGTACTCACCGTCCTCTTTGCCGATCTCGTCGGATTCACCTCTCGTTCGGAATCGATGGACCCCGAGGACGTCCGTGCGCTCCTAGGACCGTACTGGGACCGACTGCGGACGGAGCTCGAGCACTTCGGGGGCACCGTGGAGAAGTTCATCGGCGACGCAGTCGTTGCGCTCTTCGGCGCCCCGGTGGCGCACGAGGACGATCCCGAGCGGGCCGTGCGTGCAGCACTTGCGATCCGCGAGTGGGTGGTCGAGGAGGGTGAGCTCCAGCTGCGGATCGGCGTCAACACGGGCGAAGCGCTGGTCTCGCTCGGAGCTCGGCTGGCCGAGGGCGAAGGCATGGCCTCGGGCGACGTGGTCAACACCGCGGCGCGCCTGCAGTCGGCCGCGCCCGTCAACGGGATCCTCGTCGGGGAGCAGACGTACTGGGCAACGGCGCGCGCGATCGAGTATCAGGAGCACGAGCCGGTGCAGGCGAAGGGGAAGGCGAGTCCCATCCCGGTGTGGGAAGCGCTGCAGGCCCGCGCGCGGCTCGGCATCGACCTCACGAGCGACGCGGGCTCGCCGCTCGTGGGACGCGAGCAAGAGCTCGACCTCCTCCTCGCGTCGTTGAAGCGAGCGGTCGACGACCGCCTGCCGCAGCTCGCGACCCTCGTAGGCGTGCCCGGCATCGGCAAGAGCCGCCTGCTCGGCGAGCTGTTCGCCGAGATCGACCGCGGCGACCGCCTCGTCATGTGGCGCCAGGGCCGCTCCCTCCCCTACGGCGAAGGAGTGAGCTACTGGGCGCTCGGGGAGATGGTGAAGGCGCAGGCCGGGATCCTCGAGACGGATTCGGGGGAGGAGGCTGCGCGCAAGCTGCGCGAAGCACTCGCGTCGCTTCTACCCGACCCTTCGGAGGTGGCGTGGCTCGAGTCGCATCTGCGGCCGCTCGTAGGCCTCGCAGCGGACGAGGCGGGCGGGGATCGCCGCGGAGAGGCATTCGCGGCGTGGCGCAGGTTCTTCGAGGCGCTTGCCGAGGAGCGCCCGCTCGTACTCGTCTTCGAGGATTTGCACTGGGCCGATGACGGGCTCCTCGACTTCGTGGATCACCTCGTGGATTGGCTGACCGACGTCCCCGTCCTTGTGGTCGGCACCGCGCGACCGGAGCTCCTGACGCGCCGGCCCAGCTGGGGTGGCGGCAAGGCGAACGCGACGACGGTCTCGCTCGCGCCGCTCTCGGACGAGGAGACCGCGCGTCTCGTGCACGTATTACTCGAGCGCTCGGTGCTGCCGGCGGAGTTACAAACGACACTGCTCGAGCGCGCCGGGGGGAATCCGCTCTACGCCGAGGAGTTCGCGCGCATGGTCGTCGAGCGCGGCGGGGAGAAACTCGAGCTGCCGAGCTCCGTGCAGGGCATGATCGCCGCCCGCCTCGACGCACTCGACGCGGAGGACAAGGTGCTGCTCCAGGACGCCGCGGTTGTGGGCAAGGTCTTCTGGACGAGTGCTCTGGGGGCTATCGGCGACCGCGACCGCTTCCAGGTCGAGGCGCGCATGCAGGAGCTCGAGCGGCGCGAGCTCGTGCGACGCGCGCGCCGCAGCTCCGTCCCCGGCGAGAGCGAGTACGCGTTCCGGCACGTACTTCTTCGCGACGTCGCCTACGGCTCCATCCCGCGCGCCGCCCGGGCGTCGTGGTTCGACACCCCAGCACCCGGCAGGTTTAAGGCCCGGCTTGGCAGCAG
>JBGSXQ010000431.1:0-6768 GCA_041751315.1 Gaiellaceae bacterium
CTCGCGCACGGCGCACTGCCCGACGTCGCGCTCGAGGCCGGGGAGGCACTCGCGCTCCTCGCGGGCAACGCGTTCTCGACCGGGCAGGCAGCGCTCGCCGTCGCCGACACACGTGAGCTCCTGGGGTGGCTCGACGTCGCGGCGGCGCTCGACTTCGAGGCCTTCCGCGGAAGCGTCGGAGCGCTGCACGAGGAGATCGCGGTCGCGCGGCCGTATCCAGGGATCGCCGAGACCCTCTCCCGGCTGCGCTCGTTGCTCGACGGAAGCTCGCTGTGGGAGGACGGAGCGGCTCGCTTTCTCCAGGATCCACTCACGTTCCGCTGCGTGCCCCAGATCCACGGCGCAGCCCGGGACGCGCTTCGCTTCGTCGACGAGCAGCTCGCGATCGAGCTCAACGCCCATCAGGGCAACCCACTCATCGTGGAGAGCGAGGGGCGGCTCGTCTCGGTCGGGAACTTCGACTCGCAGCCGCTCGCGACCGCGCTCGACCTGCTTCGCATCGCACTCGCTCCCGTGCTCACGGCAGCTGTCGAACGAACGCTGAAGCTGCTGAGCCCACGGTTCAGCGGTCTCACAGAGGGGCTCGTCGCGAGCGAGGGCTCGTGGCAGGACGGGCTGTCGGAGCTCGGCGTCGCCGCGCAGGCGATCGCGGCGGAGGCGCGTCTGCTCGCACAACCCGTCTCCTTCGAGCTCGTGTCCACCATGCAGGAGTCGGGCGTCGAGGATCGCGCGTCTCTGAGCTCGCTCGGCGCGCGGCGAGCCGCCGAGATGCTCGATCTCGGCGCGCGGGTGGTGTCGATCGAGCTCACGGTCGCGGCCCAGGCGATCGACTTGCGAAAGACTCAGGGGCTCGGAGCAGGCGCCGCGGCGACACACGCCTACGTCCGCGAGCGCGTGCCGTTTCTCGACGTGCCGGAGCGAATGCCGCTCCCGCTCGAGGCGCTCTCGACCGCTGTCCGCTCGAGCGCGCCGCCCGCATGACCACCCACGACCTGCATCAGCACCTGTGGCCGGAGTCGTTCGTCGCCGCCTTGGGAGCGCGACGAGACGCACCGTCGCTCGACGGCAACACCCTGGCAACCGCGGAAGGCCGGTTCGAGCTCGACCTGCGCGACCACGACCTCGATCGGCGTGTGCTGCTCCTCGACCGCGACGAGATCGACGTCGCCGTCGTCTCGCTGCAGACGAGCCTCGGACTCGAGCGTCTCTCAGTCGATGAGCGCGCGGAGCTCGAGGAGACCTGGGCCACGGGGATCCGGGAGATCGTCCGTGACTCGGATGGGCGGATCCTCGCCTTCTCGCCGAGCACCGTTCGAGACGGCTTCTCCGGCGTCTCCATCGGCTCGAGCGTCCTCTCGGACTTCGAGCAGGCGAAGCCCCTGCTCGATGCCGCGCAGGAAGGGGGCGTCCTCGTCTTCGTGCACCCCGACGCCGGCCGCGCCGCCGATGACACGCGGCCTCCGTGGTGGGACTGGGTCACCGGCTACCCCGCACGGATGCAGGAGGCCTACCTCGCCTGGCTGGCGCTCGGCCGCGAGAACTGGCCTTCGCTGCACGTGCTGTTCGCGATGCTCGCCGGAGGCGGCCCGTTCCAGCTGGAGCGTCTAGCGAGGCGAGGAGCTGACGTGCGCTCGGCGCTCGACCCGAACACGTTCTTCGACGTCTCGACACACGGCCGGCGCGCGATCGAGCTCTGCATCGAGACCTTCGGTGTCGGCCAGCTCGTGTACGGGAGCGACACGCCCGTCGTCGACTCCGAGCCAACGCTTGTTGCCGTCCGGGGTTTCGGAGATGCTGTGACGCACGTTCTCCAGTCCGATACACCGTCTCGCTTGCTGGCGTGAGTGATCTCGCGACCTGGCTCCGTGAGCGTGTTCCGGCGGACGTCGATCTCGACCGGCCGCAGATGGCCGCCCTCGCCGCGGATCTCGTGGACGCCGAGCGCCTGTGGCGACCGTCCGTCCGCCACGACGGCGACGCGCGTTTCTACCAACAGCTCTACCGCGATCCGAACGTCGACGTCTGGCTGATCTGCTGGGTGAACGGACAGAGCACCGGTTACCACGACCACGACCGCTCGTCGGGGGCGGTGTGCGTCTGCGAAGGGACGCTCTTCGAGGACTGGTTCCGTGTGGAGGAGGACGGGTGGGTACGTGAGCACACGACCGTGCACGACGCATGCGGGCGATTCGACTTCGACGCGTCCGACATCCACGGCGTGCGGCATCCCGGCCCCGGTGCGCACCCGGCGACGTCGATCCATTTCTACTCGCCCGCGCTCTGGCGGATGGGCCACTACGAGCCAGGCCCGCGGGGGATGCGACGCGTCGGGATGACCTACGCCGACGAGCTTCTCGGCGTCGCCTGACGCGGCCGCTCAGCCGTCGGTCAGAGATCCTTGGCGAACTCGAGGTTTTTGGGCTCGAGGCTCTCGTCCGTGCCCAGGTAGACATGCTTCGACATGTCGGGTGAGTAACGGCTCGCGGGGGGCGTACGCCCCAGGGCCTCGGCGAGGCTTCGAACGTGATGCGGGCCCGCACCGCAGCACAGACCGAGGTAGCGAACGCCCAGATCGGATGCCTCCCTGGCAAAGGCCGCGATCTCGTAGCGGTTGCACGTGAACGGATCGAGCGCCGTCGGAAACGGGATTCCACCCGGAAGACCCTCGCCGTCCCTCTCGCGGAGCGACTGGAACGACGCCTGCTCGTCGTGCGTGCGGTACGGCACCGGCAGGGCCGCGACCGGCACCGACACGGCTTCGCGCACTTCGCGCACGAGCGGCAGCATCGTCGCCGGCCCCCGGCCGCAGTTGAGCCCCACCACATCGGCCCCTGCGGCCTCGAGGCGTCTACACGCCTCTCCGAAGTCGAGCCCGTCGCGCGTGGAGTCCCCGCGGTGGGCGATCAGCGTGACGACGGCCGGGAAGCCGGCCTCCTTTATGGCCTCGAGCGCCAGCAGAGCCTCGGCGACGTACGAGAACGTCTCCGCGATCACATAGTCGACGCCCGCGTCCGCCGCCCAGCCCACCTGCTCGTCGAACATCGCTCGAACCGCCGTGCCGGTATCTCCGCCTTCCACGTAGACGTTCGTGTTGCAGATGTCGCCGGCGAAGAGCGCACCGCTCTCCGCGGCGACCTCCTTTGCGATCTCGAGGGCCTGCCGGTTGAGCTCTTCGAGCAGGTGCTCCTTGCCGACGATCCGCATCTTCTCGCGATGGGCGTAATAGGTGAAGGCCTCGACGACATCCGAGCCCGCATGGACGAAGTCCCGATGAAGCTGCGTGACAACCTCGGGGTGGTCGAGCACGACCTCGGGAACGAAGGCGCCCGCCTGCAGGTAGCCACGTCGCTCGAGCTCGAAGAGGTAGCCCTCGGCGCAGATCACGTGCCCCTGCTCGAGGCGCTCGAGAAGCCCTCGGCGTTCCTCGGCGATCCCGCTCACCCTCGTCCCTCCTGAGCTCCTGGCACCATGTGGTGCGCCTTAACTTTCGAGGCTTGCGCGACTCTATCCTGAGTCGCATGCCGGTCGAGATCGTATTCACCGAGCGGCTCTCCGAGTTGACCGACGCGCGGGCAGCGAACTACGCCCGGCTCCACGAGCGAGTTGCCGCGGCGTCGGGCCAACCCGTTCGGACCGCGTACTACGAGCAGGTCGATCCGCTACGGCTCGCTCACGCGGACAGCATCGTTCTGAGCGGGTCCTCGGCGCCATGGTCGGTGCATGATCCTGCCGAGCTCGACAGGCTCGGCACGGCTGTCCTCTCGGTCGGACGGCCTGTACTGGGCATCTGTGCCGGGATGCAGCTCCTGGCTCGCTTCGCCGGAGGGGACATAGGGCCAAGCCGCGAGCCCCAGCGTGGGTTTCTCCCGATCCAGATCCACGACCGCGGCGACCTGCTGCGCGATCTCCCGGACGACGCTGTCGTCTTCCACGACCATGACCACGAGGTCACCGCGCTACCGGAGGGCTTTCGAGTGCTCGCAGCGACTGCCGGGTGCGCCGTACAAGCCATAGCGAGCTCCGAGCGACGGTGGTGGGGAACCCAGTTTCATCCGGAGGAGTTCGACGCGGATCAACCGGACGGAGCACACGTGCTGCGCGCGTTCTTCTCCATCGCCGCATAGCCCGGCACGGGCACCCTCTACCCCTGGAGCGCGCCCGCACGCAGGGCCGCGCTGACGCGTTCCACGTCGGGCGACAGGGTCCGATCTTCGTCGAGCGGTGCGACGAGATCGGCCAGTCGCGCAACCGCGCTCGCAAGCAGCGTGGCGGCGAGCGCTTCGCCGCGCAGATGTGCTGCCTGTCGGAGCGCGACGAGCTCGCAGGCAAGCGCGCTCTCGAGGTTGTTGAGCAGGAGGCCAAGCCGTTCCGCGACGAGGAACGTGAACGCCTGGACGTCTTCTTGACCCGTGGACGTATCGAGGGCGTGAACGGACGCCGGAGCTGCGAGCAGCCGGTTCTCCGCGGCGAGACCGACGACGGCCTTGTGGAGGGCGACGGCTCCGGCCTGCACGCCCGGCCGGCGCGCGAGCTGCTCCGGGAGACCCGAGAACCGTGCATCGAGCAGGCGGTGGAGACGCTTCTCCACGAGGTTGGTGACGTGCGTCGCGGCGAGGGCGACGGCCTCGAGACGGAGCGAGACATCGAGCGCATGGAATCCACCCGTGGGGTAGAGCCCCTCGGGCTCGTCGTCGTGCGCGTCGAGAAGAAGCGGGCTGTCGGTGAGCGACCGAAGCCGCTGCTCGATCGTTCCCTCCAGCTCAGCGAGCGCACGTGCGAGAGATCCGTGCACCTGCGAGACGACGCGGAACGAGACCGGCGGCTGCGCCTCCTCGTCCCAGCGCGCCTCCTCACCGAGAAGCTCACGCATCCGCGAGGCGATCGTCTCCTGGAAGGCATCTCCTCGAAGCGCGGCCACGCGCGACGAGAAGGGTCGTGCGGACGCACGGACGAGCGCTGTCGAGAGGGCTGCCGCCATCGTCGCCTGCGCAAGCAGGTGCGTGCCCCGGTCGCCGAGGTGCGCGCCGAGCGCAGTCGCGAACGGCGAGCCGTTCAGAAGCGCGACACCCTCCTTGGTGCCCGGCGCATACGGCTCCGAGCCGGCACGCGCGAGGGCGTCGGCGGCCGCTACCCGCTCGCCGTCGACCTCGACCAGCCCTTCCCCGATGAGCGTCTGAAACAGGTGCGCGAGCGGGGCGATCTCACCGGAAGCGCCGTACGGGCCCCTCGGAACGACCGGCGTCCAGCCGCTGTTCAGCAGATCGACGAGACGTCGGCACAGCTCCACGGAAGCCCCCGGAAATCCGCTCAGGAACCCCATCAGGCGCAGCAGCAGCGCGCCACGAACGACGTCGTGAGGCAGAGCAGGGCCGAGGCCGGACGCTCGCGCTGTGAGCATCGAGCGCTGGAGCGCAGCCTGCTCGTCCTCGCCGACCACCTCGCTTGCGAGGTACCCGAGGCCCGTGGTGACGCCGTATGCCGCGACGCCGGTCTCGAGATGCTCGAGCAGCGCTTCTCGCCGCTCGGCGACGTCCTCGAGGAGCCGATCGTCAACCGCGAGGTGCTCTCCGTCCACCACGATCCGCCGGTACGTCGCGAGGTCGAGTGCGTCGTAGCGGTCGAGCTCGACCATCAGCGGTACCGCACCACGGTGCCGACTCCCTGCTCCACCGCGCGGAGCCAGAGCATGTGCGCAAGTGCGACATCGGTGGTGCCGAGGCCCCGATGCCAGAAGAGGATCTTCTCGTCATCGCGTTCTCGGCCAGGCTTGGCGCCGGTCAGGATCTGCCCGAGCTCGGCGTGCAACGTCTCCGCCGTGAGCAGCCCTGCGCGAACGTGCGGCCGCAGCGCCCCGAAGTCGTCGTCGCGGCCGCACTGAGCCCAGTCGTCCACGACGACCTTGTCCATCGCGTCGAGGACGTCGAGCTCGAGCGCGCTCTTCGTCCCGTACGGGATCAGCAAGCTGCACGAGTCGAGCCACCTGGTTCGGAGAATGGGCATCGGCTCCGGAAGGCGAGTCGCCTCGACGACCACGTCGGCGCCGACCACGGCCTCCTCGATCGTGTCGGTGACGCGCACGGGCTTGCCGAGCGCATCCTCGAGCCTCGCGCCGAAGCTCTCGCGCGACTCGGCCCGACGGCTCGTGACCCTGATCTCGTCGAAGTCGAACAGGCGATCGAGCAGCTCGACGTTGGAGAAGGCGGTGCCGCGCGCGCCGATGTGGGCGAGTGTCTTCGATCCCGGACGGGCGAGTTCGCGTGCGCCGAGTGTCGTCAGCGCACCCGTCCGCCGCTCGGTGATCTCCGTGGCGTCGACGATCGCGTACGGCACACCGGTCCGAGGGTCGTACAGCGTGACGAGGGCGAGCTCGGACGGCAGGTCGCGCAGGTAGTTCTCCGGGAAGTCGCCGACGACCTTGACGCCGGTCGCCACGAGCGGCCAGACCGTCGCTCGCAGGACGTTGAAGTGACCCGGAGTCGAGGGGTCGGGAACGTGTTGCACCCGCTCGTCGAGAGCGACCTCGCCCGCGCCCTGGGCCCGAACCGCGTCCTCGACGGCGCCGAGCACGTCGGCCGCGGAGAGCCCCAGTCGTTCGACGTCCACTCCCGACAGGAAGAGAAGCTCGAGCACGCCGGCATTCACGGCGGCATACGGTAGACCGGATCTCCAGAGGTCAGGTGAGCGCTTCGGGGAAGCCGGGTGCGCGAAGGTCCTCGCCGACCTCGTCCTCGAGCAGCTTCACGACCGTCGGCGACCACGCCGAGCCGC
>JBGSXQ010000432.1:0-4090 GCA_041751315.1 Gaiellaceae bacterium
GAG
The DNA here is from genome assembly GCA_041751315.1 of Gaiellaceae bacterium. GTDB lineage: Bacteria > Actinomycetota > Thermoleophilia > Gaiellales > Gaiellaceae > GMQP-bins7. The sequence goes on from JBGSXQ010000432.1 coordinate 4, forward strand.
TTCGGTCGGGGGGAATGATCCGTCCGAGGCCGTGGAGTGGGTGTGGAGATCGATCGGCACGCAGGGGACGCTAGTGGCCTCGTCGTGTCGCAACCCGGGTCAGCCGAGCCTCACCTGAGGGAGGCCATCACTAGTTCAGCGATCTCGATGGTGTTGAGCGCCGCACCCTTGCGGAGGTTGTCGCACACGAGGAAGAGCACGAGGCCGTTGTCGGTCGCAAGGTCGCGCCGGACGCGTCCGACATGCACCTCGTCACTCCCGATCGCGTCGGCGTGTGCCGGGATCGCTTCGAGACGTAGCCCGGGAGAGCCCCGGAGGATCCGCGATGCCTCGTCTGCAGAGAGCGGCTCCTCGGTCTCGACCCACACCGACTCTGCGTGGCCGGCGACGACGGGGACGCGCACACAGTTGGCACTTACTGGTAGGTCGGGCAGCTCGAGGATCTTCCGTGTCTCCTCGCGGAGCTTGACCTCCTCGTCGAACTCCACGCCGTCGAACTCCCAGTCCGTGCGTAGCGCATGGCTTTCCGTCGGCTCGTCTCGCAGCGCAGCCATCGCTGCCGCGCCCGCCCCCGAGACCGACTGGTACGTCGCGACGCGGACGGCCCGCAGGCCGGCTGCGTCTCTCAGCGGTGCGAGGACCATGGACAGCGGAATGGCACAGCAGTTCGGGTTCGCCACGACGCCCGCGTGCTCGAGTGCGCGCTCCCCGTTCACCTCGGGCACGACCAGCGGTACGCCCTCGGTGAGCCGGTACGCGGACGACTTGTCGACGCACAGAACACCTGCTTCCGCGGTGACCGGCACGAGCACGAGACTCGCCTTCGTTCCTACGGAGAAGAGACAGACGTCCAGGTCGCCGGCCGCGAGAGCCTCTGGCGTCGCCTCCTCGACCGTGTGGTCGCCGATCCTCGTGCCCACCGAGCGGTGGGACGCGAAGGCGCGGATGTTGCGATAGCCCCGCTCCTGCAACAGCTTCAGAGTCACGCGACCGACGGCGCCCGTGGCACCTACGACACCGATCCGAAGGTCGAGGTCGGTCATCGCCGGCCAGTGTACGGACGAGGTGCGGTGAGCCAACAAAAATAGTGAGCCGACTGACCCGAAGGCCTGCCGGCTCACTGCGCGGAACCTATGCGGCACGCGGATCCGATGCAAGTGTCCGGCGCGACAAAAACGCGCAAAGTGCGCGTAAATCGTCTACATCGTGCGTCGGCCGGACAGTGCACGGCCGAGCGTCACCTCGTCCGCATACTCGAGGTCGCCGCCCACGGGAAGGCCGCTCGCCAATCGGGTCACGCGCACCCTGCCCCGGAGGCGGTCGGCGATATAGGCCGCGGTCGCCTCACCCGTCATCGTGGGGTTCGTCGCGAGGACGACCTCCGTGACCCCGTTCGCGTCCACGCGACCGACGAGCCCGTCGATCCTGAGATCGGACGGCTCGACGCCGTCGAGCGGCGACAGGGCGCCTCCCAGAACGTGGTAGAGGCCGCGGTACTCCCCCGTCCGTTCGACGGAGACGACGTCGACGGGCTGCTCGACGACGCAGATGACGGATCGATCGCGGCGTGCATCCGCGCAGACACCACACAGCTCGTCCTCCGTCAGATTCCCGCACTCGCGGCAGAACCGCACGCGCTCCTTGACCTCCTCGATCGCGCGGGCGAGCTCGAGCGCAACGTCGGCCGGAGTCGAGAGAATGTGAAATGCGAGCCGCTGGGCCGTTCGTCGACCGACCCCGGGCAGGCGCGCAAGCTCGGTGACGAGTGTCTCCACGGCCGGGCTGAGCACACGCGGAAGCGTACTTGTCCGCTAGGGACGGTCACGTGCTCTCAGGCCGTCGTCAGTCGATCTTCCTCGCCACCCAAATGTCCTCGCTCGGCCAGCGCCGCGCCCACTCGAGGGTAACGAAGTCAAACTGGGGGGCAGCGTTGCTCGCCGGCCGAGTCTCGATGAGCTCCTCGAGCACAAATCCGTTGGAGCGGAGGAGTCGGATCCACTCTCCGTGAGTCGTGTGGAACTCGACGGGTCCCTCTCCGGCGAACTCTATCCGTTGCAGGTCGAAGTACGTTCGCACGAGCTGGTTCGTCGCGGCGCCTCCGGCCTCGGGCGTGCACGTCATGAGCATTGAGCCGTTGGTGATGAAGACGAGCCAACCCCCGGGTCGCGCCAATCGAGACGCTTCCGGCAACCAGTGAGCTGGATCGCACCACAGGCTCGCGCCATATTCCGAGATCACGCAGTCGAAGCTCGCCTGCTCGTAATGCGTCTCCTCGGCGTTTTCACGAACAAGTGGAAACCTCAGATTGAATTCCTGCTGGAGCCTAGTCGCAGTCTCGAGTTGTGCCTTTGCGACGTCCACTCCGACGGACCTGAGGCCGCGTCGGGCAAATTGCGCTAGAAGCGCTCCAGTCCCACACCCAAGCTCGATTACGTCGGCGCCCGGAGCGAGATGTCGGAGAAGCCCCAAAGTCGATTCGGGCACACCCCAGATGCCCCAGCGGAGCTCCGCATCCTGCCAGGCACGCCGCGCGCGCGCGGCGTGCCGCGGCGCCCATGCCTCCCAGGCTGTCTTGTTGCGCTCTAGGTAGTCGAAACGATCCGATTCGCTGTTGACCTGATCCGCAGCCTGGGGCAGCTCGCCGGCGGCCGACGTCGACTGCGTCTTGACGAAGCGCACCACGGCAACGCTAGCGGTCCCTCGATTTCATGTCTAGGAGCAGAGAGCCACGCAAACCCAGAAATCATGCGGCATCGCGACGAGCGCACATGCTACGAAAGTCTAGAAGTCATTTGGCCCATTTGGGGGGTGATGAGCCTTTAGACCGGTACCGACAACCGGTTTGTGACGAACTGGCTGCCGCCACAGTTCGCCCGCAATCGTCGACCGCCCCTACCGGTCGTGACGATGCTGGTGTTGATCGCTTTGCTCGCCACGTCCGGTCTTATGGCGTCAACTCAGGCATCTCTTGCGCCGCCCTCGACCGTCGCGAAGGACTGCTCAACTGACGTCACTGCCCAGCTCCAGAGCTGGATCGGGTCGGTCCCGAACGGATCGACGCTCAGCTTCACGCCGGGCGCCTGCTATCGAATCGAAGGGACCCTCGAGCTTCGAGGTCGCACCGGGCTGACGTTCGACGGAAGCGGCGCGACATTCCGCTCGTTCGATCCCCCCGTAAACGGTCGGGCGATCTGGCGCGCCATCGATTCGGACGGATTCGCTTTCCGCAACATGACAATAGTCGGCTCCTATGCGAACGGCGGAGTTTTTGACTCCAATCTGCAGCACGTGCACGCCATCGACTTGCGGGGTACGAGCGCTGACGTAGCAAACGTGACCGCGCGGGACCTGAGCGGCGACTGTGTGTACTTCGGTCTGGGTTACTCGTCAGCGCTTCGACGGAGTTCCGGCTCGGTGCGCGACGTCTCGTGTTCTCGGATTGGCCGCAACGCCGTGTCAGTGACGGCGGGCAACGACATCACGATCGAGCGGGTCACAACGGATCAAATCGGATTCATCGCCTTCGACATCGAACCCAATCAGGCGCCGGGGTTTGGTTCGTCCCGTGTGGTTGTGAACAACAACATCATCGGCTCGTACCACCTCTATGCGTGGGCAGTGGTCGACAACGGTCCGATCACGGATCAGGCTTTCACGAACAACCGCATCAAGGCAAGCAAGGGGCTCCGGATCGCAGTCACCGACCATCACTCGCATCGTCCGGCTGGACTCACCGTCACCGGGAACGTGGCCGACTTACCGACGTGGTCCGGGGCGATGGAGATGCGAGCCCTGGACGGTCTCGTCGTGAAGAGCAACGTTGTCCCGATGTCGAGCGGAACCATGGCGACTGTCGACGCGTCCTGTGCCGTCGACGTCTCCGGGAACAGCTACCCCGGCGGGACGACCGAGGTCCGGATCACGAACACGCCCTCCACGTGCTCTGCCCCGCCGCCTCCGGCCCCCACCATCAGTTCCTTCGCGCCCACCTCCGGCCCGGTAGGCACGAAGGTGACGATCGCCGGCTCGGCCTTCACCGGCGCCAGCGCCGTACGGCTGAACGGGCTCGCCGCGCCCTACACGGTCG
>JBGSXQ010000433.1:0-2192 GCA_041751315.1 Gaiellaceae bacterium
CGTCGGCGTAGACGTCGACGCGGCGAGCCTCGAGCGGGCGGCGGACGAGCACGGTCTCGAGCCCGTCGTCGGGGACATAACGAACTGGTCGACACACGAGCGCGCGGCCGACGCCGCGGAGGCGCTGGGCCCGCTCGAGGCGTGGGTCAACAACGCGGGCATCGACATCCAGGGCGCAGCCCACGAGGTCACCGAGGAGGAGGTTGACCGCGGCCTGCGCGTCCTGCTCACGGGCGCGATCGCGGGCACCTCGGTCGCAGTTCGCCGGATGCTCCCACACAAGCGCGGCGCGATCGTCAACGTCTCGTCCGTCCAGGCCGCCGCTGCATTTCCGCGCTACCTCGTCTACGGCGTCGCGAAGGCGGGCGTGGTGCACATCGCGCGCTCGGTGGCGGTCGACTACGGGTCGTTCGGGATCCGCTGCAACACCGTGCTGCCGGGGACGATGGACACGCCGATGACGGAGAGCGTCCTGCCGCAGGGCGTCCCGCGCGAGGAGGCACTCCGCCGCGAGGGCGAGCTCGCCACACTCGGCCGGATCGCCAGCGCGGAAGAGGTCGCCGAGGTCGTGTGCTTTCTCCTTTCCGACCGCGCGTCGTACGTCACCGGCGCGTCGCTGCTCGTCGACGGCGGTGCAGCTGCTCGCTGCTACGCCTACCCGCCGCTCGAGCTGTAGTCGAGAAACCCTCCGTCCACCCGGAGCACCGAGCCGGTCGTGAACGCGGACGCATCCGACGCAAGCCACACGGCGGCCTCGGCGACCTCCTCGACGAGGCCGAGTCGCGGAATCGCATGCAGCCCGGCGAGGCGTGCGCGCTCCGACGTGTCCTCGACCTCGTCTGTCATGCCGCCGTCGATCACGCCCGGCGAGATGGCGTTGGCGCGTACGCCGTGCTTCCCGTACTCGACGGCGATCGTCCGCGTGAGCATGTCGACGCCGGCCTTGGACGCGCTGTACGCCGCATCGTGCGGCCACACGCGGTACGCGGCAACGCTCGTCAGCGTCACGATCGAGCCTCCTCCCGCAGCGACGAGATGGGGAAGGACTGCGCGGCAGACGTAGAACGCCCCCGAGAGGTTCGTCGCGACGGTCTCGTCCCAGGTCTCCACGGACATCTCCCCGACAGGCGCCCAGTCGCAGTCGATCGCCGCGGCATGGACGAGCGTGTCGAGCCCACCGAGCAGCTCGGCGGCTCGATCGACTCCGGCCCGCACCGCGTCGGCGTCCGCGATGTCGAAGGCAAGGACGTGCGATTCGCCCGACTCGAGCGTCCGGAGCCGCTCGGTGCTACGCGCCGCGAGCACGAGGCTCGCGCCCTCCTTCGTGAACGCGTGGACGATCTCCAGGCCGAGCCCGCCGGTCGCCCCCGTGATGAGTGCTCTGCGACCCTCGAGGCGCCCCACCGGCGCAGTATCCCGTGTTGCCGCCGCTGCGTCAGGCGTTGCCGTGCCGCCGCCACCACCAGTGCGCGGCCAGGGGCTGATCGCCCACGACATGGAAGAGCACGAGATCGAGAGCGAAGAGCAGCGGGAGAAGCTCGAACACGAACCACATGAGCTCGAGGCCGTCCATGTTCCGAGTGTACGGCTGCTTGCTAGTTTGGCCAGTGAAGAGAGGGGGCTTCATGGGGACGTTGGAAAATCTGTGGTTGTGGCCGCTCGGGGCGGCCGTTCGGCTCCGCGGTGCAGTTGCAACGCATTGGAAGCGGATTCTCGTCGGCGCGTTCGCCGGCTGGCTGTTCGCAGTGATCGGCGGGGCATTCGCCCTCGCGTCGCTCGAGTTCCACGGAGTCGTCACGCGCACGACCTCGGATGACCTCGGGATCGTGGTGGCGCTTTATTGCGTCGGCCTGGGTGCGCTGAACGCGTACAACTTCAGGCCGCAGCAAATGCGCGGCTAGGAGACGAGCCAGAGCTCACGCTGCGGGGTCGAGAGCCACTCGACCCCGTCGCGTGCGACGAGCAGGTTTTCCTCGAGGCCGATGTAGCCGTAACCCGGCACTGCTGTGCCGAACTCGAGCGTGAAGACGTTCCACTCCTCGACGATGCCGAGCGGCGACGCGCCGTAGCGATCCCAGCGCGGCGCGAGGACGGTACCGCCGTCGTGCGCGGCTCGGCCGAGCTGATGACCGAGCGCATACATCGGCTCCGGGTATCCCGCCGCGACGAGGCTCGCGCGTGCGGCCGCGTCG
>JBGSXQ010000434.1:0-3479 GCA_041751315.1 Gaiellaceae bacterium
AGCGTGGGCAGACGCTCGCCGCCGTCGGGGGCGGCACGACGACGGACCTCGCCGGTTTCGTCGCCGCCACCCACCTGCGCGGGATCGACTGGATCGCCGTGCCGTCCACTCTCGTGGGTCAGGTCGACGCGGCGATAGGAGGCAAGACCGGGCTCGACCTTCCCGAGGGAAAGAACCTCGTCGGCGCGTTCCACTGGCCCCGCGCGACGGTCATCGACACGTCGTTGCTCGAGACACTGCCGGAGGAGGAGCGCCAAAACGGTCTCGCCGAGGTCGTGAAGACGGGCCTCTTGGCAGGCGAGCCGATCTGGGAGCTAGAGACCGAGCGGCAGGTGCGAGCGTGCGCCGCCTTCAAGGCAGGGGTGTGCCTGCGCGACCCGCACGAACGAGCCGAGCGCGCGCACCTCAACCTCGGCCACACCTTCGCCCACGCGCTCGAGGCGGCGTCCGGCTACACGCTCCCGCACGGGCGAGCTGTCGCCCTCGGCCTGCTCGCGGCTCTGCGGCTCTCCGAACGTCCGGAGGAGCTGCGAGCGGTTCAGGATGTGCTCGCGCCGCAGCCGGTCACAGTCGATCGAGACGCGGCCTGGGCAGCGCTCCATCGCGACAAGAAGGTGCGCGACGGCCGCGTCAGCCTCGTCCTGCTCGACGGGCCGGGGCTGCCGCGTGTCACCCCCGAGGTCGAGCCCGTTCGGATCCGCGAAGCCCTCGACGCCCTCATCGCATAGGGTCACGCCGTGCGGGTCGTCGTCCTCAACGGGGCCAATCTCGACATGCTCGGACACCGCGATCCGGAGCTCTACGGCGGCCTCGGGCTCTCGGAGCTCGAGACGCGGATCTACCAGTGGGCGCTCGAGCTGCAATGCACCGTGCGCTGCCGGCAGACGAACCACGAGGGCGAGTTCATCGACTGGTGCCACGAGGCGGTCGAGTGGGCGGACGGCGTCATCGTCAATCCGGGCGCGTGGTCGCACTACTCGTGGGCGATCCGAGACGCTCTGGAGCTCTTCACGTCGCCGGTCGTCGAAGTGCACCTCTCGAACGTCGACGAGCGGGAGGAGTGGAGGAGGTTCTCCGTTCTCACGGACGTCGTCTCCAAGCGGATCGTCGGGGAAGGTCCCGATGGGTACCGCGAGGCGCTCCAGTATCTAGCGGCCGCGCGCGCGTGAGCCGCATAGCACGACTGGCCGGGCTTCTCGCCGAGCCGATTCTCGTGGCCGGGCCGCCGTACGTCCTCGGCGGGCAGGCCAACGTCCGCTACCTCACCGGTTTGCAGAGCTCGAACGCCGCAGTCCTCGTCGAGCCGGACGGGCACGCGACCCTGTACACGGACTTTCGCTACGCGAACCGCGCTCGGGCGATCGACGAGGTCGAAGTGGCCGAGGTCGCGCGCGGGCTCATCCCGGCCGTGGGCGAGCTGCTCTCCGGTAGGCGGATCGGGTTCGAGGAGCAACACCTTCCGCACGCGCTCTATCGCGCTCTCGTCGACGCGGGAGTCGACGCACAGCCCACGTCCGGGCTCGTCGAAGGCCTGCGGGCGGTGAAGGACGCTGTGGAGGTCGAGACGATGCGTCGCGCGAGCGCGCTCTCCGACGAAATCTTCGCCGCGCTCTCGCAGGAGCGCTTCAGCGGACGCAGCGAGCAGGAGCTCGCGTGGTGGATCGAGCGCAGCTTCCGGGAAGGTGGCGCCGAGGGTGTCTCGTTCGAGGCCGTGGTCGGCGCGGGCGCAACCGCCGCGTCGCCGCATGCGGTTCCCGGAGACGCGCCGATCGAGACGAGCGTGCTCGTCGTCGTCGACGCGGGCTGCGTGCTCGGCGGGTACTGCTCCGACTGCACTCGCACCTTCGCGGTGGGTGAGATCTCGGAGCGGCTGCAGGAGCTCTACGCGCTGTGCCTCGAGGCGCAGCTAGCGGGTCTCGCAGCCGTGCGCGCCGGCGTCCACGGCCGCGATGCGGATGCGGCCTCGCGCTCGATCATCGACGAGGCCGGGCTCGGCTGGGCGTACGGACACGGCATGGGGCACGGGGTCGGGCTCCAGATCCACGAGGCACCGACGCTGCGGCCCGAGTCGACCGACGTGCTCGAGGCGAGCAACATCGTCTCGGTCGAGCCCGGGATCTATCTCCCGGACGAGGGCGCGGGCGTGAGGATCGAGGATCTCGTGCTCGTCACCGACGACGGCTGCGAGCGTCTGACGCACTTCACCAAAGAGCTCGTCACCGTCGCCTGACTACACTCCGCCGCTGGCATGGCCGAGACCGTCAACACGAATCAGTTCCGCAACGGGATGCACATCGAGGTCGGCGGCGCCGTCTGGCGCATCGTCGAGTTCCAGCACGTCAAGCCCGGCAAGGGCGGCGCGTTCGTGCGCACGAAGCTCAAGGCGCTCGAGGCGGGATCCGTGGTCGACCGCACGTTCCGTGCCGGGGAGAAGTTCGCGCGCGTGCACACCGAAGTGAAGAACCTCCAGTACCTCTACGACGACGGCTCGGAGGCGCACTTCATGGACGAGGAGACCTACGAGCAGTTCGCGCTCCCTCACGCCGATCTCGCCGACGAGCTCGCCTTCCTCCCGCCGTCGAGCTCCGTCCAGATGCTCGCGGTGAACGGCAAGCCCTCGGGGATCCAGCTTCCCGCATCCGTCGAGCTGACCGTGACCCAGACCGAGCCGGCCGTTCGCGGCGACACCGTCACGAACGTGTCGAAGCCGGCGACGCTCGAGACCGGAGCGGTCGTCCAGGTTCCGCTCTTCGTGGACACCGGCGAGCGCATCAAGGTCGACCCCCGCGAGGGGCGCTACATCAGCCGCGCCTGACCCCGGGGGCTTCAGAGGCTCGGTAAGGTCACCCCGTGCCGAAGCTGGTCGACACGACGATCCGACTGCTGTCGCAGGAGCCCCTTGCGGGCAAGCTGCCGACCGCCGAAGTGCTTCGGGTCGCGGAGATCCTCGACACCGCCGGGTTCGCCTGCCTGGAGGTCTCCGGCGGAGGCGTCTTCGACGCGACCGTGCGCCGGCGGGTCGAGAGCCCGTGGGAGCGGATCCGCGCGATCAAGGCTCGAGTCTCTACGCCGCTGGGCATCGCGCTACGCGGCCGCTTCCTCGTCGGCTCACGGCCCGTGTCCGGCGACATCGTCGGTCGCTTCGTCTCCTGCGCCGCCGAGAACGGCATCGACGTCTTCCGCCTGCACGACCCGCTGAACGACGTCTCGAACCTCCGCGAGGCCGGCGCGTCGATCACGAGCGCGGGCGGCGCCTTCCACGCCGGGCTCGTCTACAGCCCAGGGCGTACGGGTGAGACCGAGACGGAGACCCTCGTCGAGCAGGCGCGCAAGCTGCCCGATCTGGGCGCGACACGGATCCTCGTGAACGACCCGACCGGAGCCCTCGTTCCACACCGCGCGTCCGAGCTCGTCGGCCGCATCCGCGAGGCAAGCGGGCTGCCGGTCGGCTTCTACGGGCAGGGCGCCGCGGGCATCGG
>JBGSXQ010000435.1:0-8781 GCA_041751315.1 Gaiellaceae bacterium
CGCCACGAGGGCGCGTCGCTCGCCGGGGTGGAGGTGCTCGCGCCGGCCCGCGCGCTCGGGATCTGGGAGGGAGGCCTCGTCCCGGTCGATGCCGGAACGCTCCTGTACAGGTTCCGCGCCGAGAAGATCGTCGTCGCGACCGGCGCCACCGAGCAGCCTGTCGTCTTCCCCGGGAACGATCTGGTCGGCGTCATGCTCCCCGACGGCGTTCGCCGGCTGGTCGAGCTGTCGATCAAGCCGGGCGAGCGCGCGATCGTGCTCGGAGCCGACGACGAGACGCTCGCCATCGCGGGTGAGCTGGAGGAGATCGGCGTCGAGGTCGTCAAGACGATCGATCTCCGCGATGCACGACCGCGTGAGCTGGCCGCGCACGGGAGCAAGGGTCGCGTGCGCGCGCTCGTCCTCGACGGGGAGCGCTACGGCTGCGATCTCCTCGTCTCCTCGAGCGGTCGTCAGCCGGCGTACTCGCTGCTCGCCCAGGCCGGAGCGCGCGTCGAGTACGACGACGCGCTCGGCGTCTTCGTGCCCACCGAGATCCCCGACGGGATCGAGGCTGTCGGCAGCGTGACGGGCGAGGGGCTCTCCAAGATCGCTCCCGAGCCCGCGTACAAGGGCAAGGGGAAGTGCTTCGTCTGCATCTGCGAGGACGTGACGACGAAGGACATGAAGCGTGCGATCGGCGAGGGCTTCGACTCGATCGAGCTCGCGAAGCGCTACACGACGACGACGATGGGGCCATGCCAGGGAAAGCTCTGCCATCTCTCCAGCATCAGGATCTACGCAGAGGAAACGCGGAGGTACGAGTCGGCGGTTGGAACCACGACCGCACGGCCGCCGTGGTCTCCCGTCGAGCTGGGGCTGCTGGCGGGCCGTGAGCTGACGCCGGCGCGGCGCGGCTCGATCCACTGGCGACACGAGGAGGCCGGCGCGACGATCCAGTGGGCGGGGCCCTGGAAGCGCCCGTACGCATACGGCGAGCATCCCGAGGACGAGGTGCGCGCGGTGCACGAGTCGCTCGGCGTCATCGACGTGTCGACGCTCGGCAAGCTCCTCGTCGAGGGGCCGGGGGCCGTCGAGCTTCTCGAGCGCCTGTACCCGAACCGCTTTGGCGACATGAAGCCCGGCCGGATCCGTTACGGCGTCCTCACCTCGGATGCGGGGCGGATCATGGACGACGGGACGATCGCCCGGCTCGCCGACGATCTGTTCTACGTCACGACCACGTCGACCGGTGCGGACGCGGTCACGGCGTGGTTCGAGTGGTGGAACGCGGTCTGGGGCTACGAGGTCGAGATCGTGAACGTCACGGGTGCGCTCGCAGCGGTGAACCTCGCGGGGCCGCGCTCGCGTGACGCGCTGCAGCGGCTGACAGAGACGGACGTCTCCGCCGAGGCCTTCAAGTACCTGGACGCGCACCAGATCGAGGTCGCGGGCGTCTCGACGCTGGCGCTGCGCATCGGGTTCGTCGGTGAGCTCGGGTACGAGCTCCACTTCCCGAGCCCCGCGGGCGAGCATCTCTGGGACGCCCTCGTGGCCGAGGGCGCGCAGCCGTTCGGGCTCGAGCCGCAGCGTGTGCTCCGGCTCGAGAAGGGGCACGTCATCGTCGGCCAGGACACGGACTCGGAGTCGAATCTCTACTCCGCGGGCATGTCGTGGCTTCCCAAGATGGAGAAGGACGACTTCGTAGGCCGGTTCGCGCTGGAGCACTTCGCGCAGCGCGACGAGAAGGAGCGCCTCGTCGGCTTCACGATGGAGGAGGATGTGCTTCCCGCCGAGGGTGCGCAGATCGTCATCGAGCGGCTGCCGGCCGGACGCGTCACGAGCGCTCGTCGCAGCGAGGCCGTGGGAGCGGTGATCGGGCTGGCGTGGGTGCCGACCGATCGAGCCGAGCCGGGGACCCGCGTGGAGGTCGTGATCGACCGGCTGCGTCGCGGCGCGCGCATCACGCACGGCGCTTTCTTCGATCCGACCGGGGAGCGGATGCGCTCGTGAACGGCTCGCCTACCCTTCGTCCCCTGCTTCTGGGGGCGTGGGGAACGTCTCGGTTCGTCAGACCGCTCCACGACCACGAGCCGGAGACTGGTTCGTGAGTCGCGCGTTCCTCTCTCCGTCGCGCTGTGCGGACGGCACGACGACGTCGCCGCTGCGGCGGGCGCTCGAGAGTGCCGACCCGGGCGTCGTTCGTGATCTCTCCCTCGAGGGAATCGTCGAGATCCGCGGGAACGTGGATGCGGTCTCGCCGGGCGAGGGCGAGGAGCTCCTTCGGCTCTCGCCACGGCGGGCGTTCCTCTTCACGGGTGGAGACCCCGCCGACGTCGCCGAGCGCGTTCGCGCCGGCGGCGCGCTTGCGTACGACGCCACCGGCGGCTACGCCGGCATCGCGATCTCGGACGAGCGCATCATGCGTCGCCTGACGGACCTCGACCTCGAGCAGATTCCGACAGCGGGGCCGTTCGCAAAGGTGACCGCGCTCTACCGGCGCGATGCCGACGGCTGGTTCCTCGTCTACGTCCAGCAAGAGCTGGGGCACTACGTGGCCATGGCCGTGCTGGACGCGTCCCAGTGCCTGGCACTGGAAGGTGACGAATGAGAGAAACCCTCTTCCCGAAGTGCATGGCGGTTCTGGACGCGTCCCAGTGCCTGGCACTGAAGGGTCACGAATGAGAGAAATCTTCTTCCCGAAGCGGATGTGGAAGCCGCGGCCGGAGCTGAAGCGCCGGTACGAGGTCGTCATCGTCGGCGGTGGCTCGCACGGCCTTGCGACGGCGTACTACCTGGCGAAGCGCCACGGCATCACGGACGTCGCGATCCTCGACAAGTCCTACATCGGGTCGGGCGCGTCGGGCCGCAACACGACGATCATCCGCTCGAACTACCGCACGCCCGAGGGCGCCGCTTTCTACGGCGCGAGCGTGCGTCTGTACGAGCGCCTCTCGGCTGAGCTCGACTTCAACCTCATGTTCTCCCAGCACGGGCACCTGACGCTCGCGCACTCGGATCGCGCGATGATCACGATGCAGGAGCGCGCCGAGGTCAACAAGCTCCTGGGGATCAACTCGAGCGTGATCGCGCCGCCTCGGATCGCCGAGCTCTGCCCCGAGCTCGACCTCTCGCAACGCCCCGCGTACCCGATCGTCGGAGCGCTCTACCACCCGCCGGGAGGGATCATCCGTCACGACGCCGTCGTGTGGGGGTTCGCGCGCGCAGCCGACAGGCTCGGCGTCGAGATCCATCCCGCGACCGAGGTCACCGGCTTCGAGCGCGACGGCGAGAAGATCACCGCCGTCGAGACGAACAGGGGACGCGTCGAGTGCGGACAGGTGGTGAGCGCGACAGCAGGCTGGTCGTCGCTCGTGGGCCGGCTCGTCGACATGCGCCTGCCGATCACGACGCACATCCTGCAGGCATTCGTCACCGAGCCCGTGAAGCCGTTCCTCGATGTCGTCCTCGTCTCGTCGCAGCTTCACGTCTACGTCTCGCAGACCGATCGCGGTGAGTTCCTCATCGGAGCGGAGATCGAGCCGTACACGACGTACAAGTCCACCGGCACGCTCTCGTTCCTCGAGTACTCCGCCGGTCACGCACTCGAGCTCCTTCCGCAACTCGAGCGCACGAAGGTGCTGCGCACGTGGACGGGCCTCTGCGACCTCTCGCCCGACTACAGCCCGATCCTCGGCAAGACGGAGATCGACAACTTCCACGTCTCGACGGGGTGGGGGACGTACGGCTTCAAGGCAGCGCCGATCGTCGGCGTCACGCTCGCCGAGCTCGTCGCGAGCGGGAAGACCCCCGACCTCATCGCGCCGTTCGCGATGGAGCGCTTCCACACCGACACGCTCGTCTCCGAGCTCGCCGCCGCCGCAGTCAGTCACTGAAAGGACGCCGATGTCGACAACGATGCCCTCCTCCCTCGAGATCGCACAGGCCGCGACGCTCCGCCCGATCGGCGACGTCGCCGACGAGCTGGGGCTCCTCCACGAGGAGGTCGAGCCGTACGGCCGCTACAAGGGCAAGGTCGACCTCTCGGTCATCGAACGCCTGGCGGATAGACCCGATGCGAAGCTGATCAACGTCACCGCGATCACGCCGACGCCGGCCGGCGAAGGCAAGACGACGACGTCCGTCTCGCTCACCCAGGGCCTCGGGGTGCTCGGCTACAAGCCCGTGCTCTGCCTGCGCGAGGCTTCGCTCGGCCCCGTCTTCGGCGTGAAGGGCGGCGCGGCGGGAGGCGGCTACGCGCAGGTCGTCCCGATGGAGGATCTGAACCTGCACTTCACCGGCGACCTGCACGCGATCACCGCGGCGAACAACCTGCTCTCGGCGCTGATCGATGCTCACCTGCACCACGGCAACGCGTCCGGCCTCGACCCGCTCGCGATCTCGTGGCGGCGCTGCATGGACATGAACGACCGCAACCTGCGCAACGTCGTCACCGGCCTCGGCGGCCGCGCGCACGGGGCACCGCGGGAGACAGGCTTCGACATCACCGCGGCCAGCGAGATCATGGGCCTCGTCGCCGTCGCGCGTGACCTCGCCGACCTTCGCGAGCGGCTCGGCCGGATCACCGTGGGTCAGACGTACGAGGGCGAGCCCGTGACCGCCGACCAGATCGGCGCGGCCGGCGCCATGGCGGTCGTCCTCAAGGACGCGATCAAGCCGAACCTCGTGCAGACGCTGGAAGGCCAGCCGGCGTTCGTCCACTGCGGCCCGTTCGCGAACATCGCGCACGGCAACAACTCGCTCGTCGCCGACCGCGTCGGGCTCAAGCTCGGCGACTACGTCGTCACCGAGTCCGGCTTCGCCTCCGACATGGGCATGGAGAAGTTCTTCGACATCACCTGCCGCATCGGCGAGCTTCGTCCGAGCGCGGTCGTCCTCGTCGCCACGGTGCGAGCGCTGAAGCACCACGGAGGCAACCTCGACGGCGGCGCAGCCGACATCGAGACCGGCGCGGCCAACCTCGCGCGGCACATCGGGATCGTCAACGGGTACGGGCTCCAGGCCGTGGTGGGCGTCAACAAGTTCCCGACGGACACGGAGGCGGAGCTCGAGCTCGTGCGTCGTCTCGCGCTCGAGGCGGGTGCGTACGCCGCGGAGATCAACACCGCGTTCGAGACCGGCGGCAAGGGAGCGACCGCGCTTGCGGATGCCGCCGTGGCCGCCGCCGACGAGCCGAACACGTTCGACTTCGCCTACTCGCTCGACGCGCCGATCGAGGAGAAGATCCGCCTCATCGCGACCCGGGTCTACGGCGCCGATGGGGTCGACCTGCTCCCGGCGGCGAAGAAGAAGGCCGCCGACTGGGCCGACTCCGACCTGGCGAGGCTACCGATCTGCATGGCCAAGACACATCTCTCGCTCTCGCACGACCCGGCGCTGCGCAACGCGCCGACCGGCTTCACGGTTCCGGTGCGCGATCTGCGCCCCTACACGGGCGCCGGCTGGATCGTCGCTCTCTGCGGCGACATGATGACGATGCCAGGTCTCGGGAAGGCTCCGGCCGCGTTCGCCATCGACATCGACGAGTCGGGCGAGACAGTCGGCCTGTTCTGATCCGTGCCGGCTGCATCGGCGCCCCCACGGTCGACCACAGGCCACTTGTAACCGATCGTCACAAGCGGGCTGGATTGCGCGTAACCGTGAGACGGGCGGAGTCCGGGGGCGTGTCCTCGCAGGACAGGTGGGGGTGTCCCTAGTGGACGATGAGCACGTCGCACCGGGCCATGCGCTGCACCTGTTCCGAGACCGAGTGCCCGAGCATCCGCTCGACCTGGCTCGGCTCGCGTGTCCCGATGACGATGAGGCCGACCTCGTGCGTGTCGGCGACTTCGACGACGGCTGAGGCGATATCGCCGATCGCCTCGACGAGCTCCGCCTCGACTCCGAGCTCGCGGAGCCGAGTAGCCGCGCGTTGGAGCTCCGGCCCGGGCGTCATGTCCGGCGCATCGCCGACGACGACCGGTGTCACGCTCGTCACGACGAGCGTCGCCTCGTAGAGCTTCGCGAGCTGCGCGGCGCGCTCGAGCGCGCGGTTGGAGACGTTTGTGTCGTTGAAGGCGAGCAGGATGTTCATCGCGACCTCCCGGTGTCGGTGACGTGACGATCATCGGCCTGTCCGGTAGACCGATGCATCGGCGGTTCGCCGGCCTCGCAGGCGGCTTTCTACTGAGCCGCGTGCGGCGGCCCGCCGTTCATCGAGAGCCCGAGCGAAGCGAGCAGCTCGGACTGCCAATCGGGGTGGCTCTGGGTGCACCACGGGCAGCAGCGGAACATCGAGCCCTTGAGGGCGGGATGCTCGATCTCGGCGCCGGGGGGAAGCTCCAGCCTCCCCCACGACGCTCCCGAGATCAGTCCGTCCGCCTGCTGCCTGCTGCAAAGAACGCAGAGGAGGTACAGCCTCGACATCTAGTCCAGGCTACCCGCCCCTAGCCCCACGGCCCGATGAACGGCCCGTCGATGTCGGCGAGAAGGATGACGACGACGATGACGATGCAGACGAGCGAGAGCGCCAGCATGAACGGCGCGACGCGGGAGTGCTCCTTTTGCATCGGCGGGAAGTCGATCTGCTTGTCGGCCATCGTTCCTCCCTCTCAGCCCGCCGTGGGCCGGTCGAGTGCGCCGGACGCCTTGAGGCGGTCGGCCTGGTGCGTGAGCTTCCGGTTCTCGAGGATCACGAAGCCCCAGAAGGCGATGAGCATCGCAGCGAATCCGAGGATGGTGAGGATCCACGTGCCGGTCGACCCTCCTCCGCCGAACGTCCAGAACTCGGCGATCTCCTCGTTGAGGGCGCCGTCCGTCGTCAGCCACGAGTCGTACGGGAACGCGTCGAACATCGCCTAGCTCCTCTCTCCCGTTCCGACCGGGGTCGCGGATTTTCCGTTCGCCTGCCAGTATGCGTCGAGCAGCACCGGCGCTGCTTCCACCTCGCGCCCATCCGGCTCGACGATGACCTCTGGCACGCGCTCGAACTCGGGGTAGAAGTCCATCCCGAACTCCGCCATGTCGAGACCCTCGAGCTCGACTTCCGCAGGCACGCGGAGCAGGTTCATGCGCTTCAGGATCCAGCTCACGCCGTAGGCGGGAAGGAAGGCGAGCGGCAGGAACGCCATCATCCCCATCAGCTGTCCGCCCATCGAGGACTCGATGTTGTTGATCCCAGTCGGGTAGCCGCCGGCGAAGACGCCGACGAGGAACACGCCGTAGAAGCCGCAGACACCGTGAACTGCGACTGCGCCGACTGCGTCGTCCACGCGGAGCTTCTTCTCGATGTAGGTACCGCTCCACACGGCCACCATCCCACCCGAGATCGAGAGCAGGTACGCGAGCGACGGGTGGTAGACGTCCGCGCCCGCCGAGACGGCGATCACGCCTGCAAGCCCACCGGACAGCGTCCAGAACGGGTCGCCCTTGCTCGCGAACCACCCTCCGGTGAACCCTCCGGCGAAGCCGATCGTGATCACCCAGGCGATCGCGCCGAGTGTCGTCGGCGAGAGGTAGATGTTGAGCCAGCCCGGGAACGCCGTCGACTGGATGACGAGACACGCGGCGTAGAAGCCGTAGAAGCCCGTGAAGATGAGCAGGAGGCCCATCAGCGTGAGGTGCGTGTTGTGGCCGCGGAACGACCGCGCCATGCCGTCGGCCGTGTACTTGCCGATGCGAGGCCCGAGATTCAGGAGGACGCCGAAGGCGAATGCCCCGGCGACGCCGTGCACGACGAGCGACGCGATCGCGTCGTGGAAGCCGAAGTTCGTGACGAGCCAGCCGCCGCTCGACCAGCCCCACGCGGCGTCCATGATCCACACGACGGAGCCGAGGAGCGCCGTCAGGATCAGGTAGGCGGAGAGGCGGATGCGCTCGATGACGGCTCCCGACATGATCGAGCCCGTTGTCCACGAGAAGAGGAGGAAGGCGAGGAAGAAGACACCGGTGATGTGGTCCTGGAGGTTCGGCCCCATGGCCGACGACCATGGCGCCGACGCGCCGCAGAAGCCTTCGAAGGCGTCGGGGCTCGCGTGGCCCGACTTCGGCCATCCCTCCTGGAAGCAGCCGTAGATGTACCAGCCGAAGTAGTAGAACGTCGGCGTCACGACCGCGATCGTGAGGATGTTCTTCATCGCGGTCGACATGACGTTCTTGCGACGCGCGGCGCCGCCCTCGTACGCCATGAAGCCGACGTGGATCAGCCACATGACGACGACGGTCCAGAAGTAGAACGTCTCGGCGAGGATTGCCGAGTCGAGCGCCACCTTGGCGTCGACCTCCTCGACCGACGGGATTTGGGCGAGCCAGCTCGGGAGCAGCGACGAGATCATTCCACCCTCCTCAGGGCGTCAGGAACCGCGGTCGGCGTTCGGGGGGACCGTATGAAGCCCGCGAGGGCGTTGCCATGTCCCGAACGGCCGACGTTGTCCGTGCGACTATGTGCAGAACGGACACACGGTCACGATCGTCGCGTGACCTGGCCCGTCCGGGCATCGATCTCGAAGTTCTCGAAGCGCACGGGCTCGCCGTCGGCGTCGAGGCGGTCCGCAAGCCCGACGATCCAGACGAGGCGGGTCGGAATACCCTGGTTCAGGGCACGGACGAGCACGCAGCCCTGCTGCGTGCACGGCGTGAACGAGGCGGCCTCCGTGGCGAGCGCGACCGCTTCGTCCTGAGATATCTGATCCTCACGTGATCCGCATGTTCTAGCGACGACGAGGGCGGCCACGAGCACGGCCGCGAGCAGCACGATCCTCCCCCAGCGCGAGTCGCGGAGCCCCCGGCGTGGCGCGGGCGGCC
>JBGSXQ010000436.1:0-4094 GCA_041751315.1 Gaiellaceae bacterium
CGTCCACGCCCGCTCGCCGGCTTCTGCGGGCGCGGCGGCGCCGAGGGCGGATCCTGCGAGGGCGGAAGCGAGGAGTTGCGTGAGCTGCGGCGCAGCTGCTCCTCGAGCTTCTCGACGCGAGCCTCGAGCCGCTCGTACCGCGCCGCCAGCGCGAGGATGAAGTCCGCACAACGCTCCCGCCCCGCGTCGTAGATCGCTTCCGCCTCGTGCCGCTCCACCCCGCCCGAATTCGGCGCCAGGCACCGGGTCCCTGCACAGGGTCTGAACGCTTACCCTTTTCCGTTCATACGCAGGGAAAACGCGTGTCTTGCAGCCAGTTGGTAAAGAACGCGTTGCGTTTCGGGCGACAATCCACAGGTGAGTCTCGACGAGTACCGGCGCAAGCGGTCGCCAAGCCGCACCCCGGAGCCGTTCGGGGAGGCCGAGGGCGACGCTCCTGGCGCGCAGTTCGTCGTCCAGCGTCACGCGGCGAGGCGTCTGCACTACGATCTCCGCCTCGAGCGCGGCGGAGCGCTGGCGAGCTGGGCTGTCCCCAAGGGTGTTCCCCTACGGCGTGGGGAGCGGCATCTCGCAGTGCACGTCGAGGATCACCCGCTCGAGTACGCGAGCTTCGAGGGCGTCATCCCGGCGGGGCAGTACGGCGCCGGCACCGTCGAGATCTGGGATCGCGGCACCTACGACCTGCTCGAGGAGAAGCGCGACGGCGGGCTCACCGTGCGGCTGCACGGCGAGCGGCTCGAGGGCGTGTGGACTCTCGTCCCGGCGCGTCTCGATGGCGATCCGAAGAACTGGCTGCTCCTGCGCAAGGACGCGGGAGAGAGCGAGGTCATGCGCTACCGACCGATGCTCGCGACCTCGGTCGAGTCGCTCCCGCGCGGCGAGGAGTGGACGTTCGAGCCCAAGTGGGACGGGTATCGCGCAATCGTTCGCGTCTCCGGCGGCGAGGCGACGCTCACGAGCCGGAACGGGAACGACCTCACGGAGCGGTTTCGCGTCGTCGCGCGCGCAGCAGCGCTCGCGGTGCGCTCCTCCGATGCCGTACTCGACGGGGAAGTGTGCGCGCTCGACGACGACGGTCGCTCGCGGTTTTCGCTCCTGCAGGAAGGCGCCGGCACCCTTGTCCTCGTGCTCTTCGACCTGCTCGAGCTCGAATCGGAGTCGCTCGTGGATCGCCCGCTCGCCGAGCGGAGGGAGAGGCTCGAGTGCCTGGTCTCGCCAAACGGAGCGGTGGTCGTGTCGCCGCACTTCGACGACGGCGACGCGCTTCTTGCTGCCGCGCGTCAGCAGGAGCTCGAGGGCGTCGTCGCGAAGCGCGTCGACTCGGCGTACCGTCCGGGTCGCCGCTCTGGCGAATGGCTCAAGCTCAAGCTGCGCCGTTCGCACGAAGTCGTCGTTGCCGGCTACACGAAGGGTCAGGGGCGCCGCTCGGGGTTCGGCGCGCTCGTGGTCGGGGTACAGGACGCGGGTGTGCTGCGCTGGGCCGGCAACGTCGGAACGGGCTTCTCCGACGCGGAGATCGAGCGTCTACGCGGGCTCCTCGCTCCACTCGAGCGCAAGGACTCGCCATTCGCCGAGGTGCCGCGGATGCCGCGTGTCCGGCGATCCGACATCGTGTGGGTCGAGCCTCGTCTCGTTGCGGAGGTCGAGTTTGCGGAATGGACGCATGAAGGCAGGTTGCGCGCACCGTCGTATCTGCGACTGCGTGAGGACAAGGCAGCGTTCGAGGTGAGCCGCGAGCGAGCGCCCCTCGCGCCGGCGCTGAAGCGCGGCCGCCGAGAGCTCCGCTTCTCGAACGTCGACAAGCCGTTCTGGCCGGAGCTGGGAATCACGAAGGGCGATCTCATCGCCTACTACCGCGATGTCTCAGAGGTGCTGGTGCCGCATCTTCGCGGGCGCCCGTTCACGATGAAGCGCTATCCCGACGGCTGGCAGGGCAAGAATTTCTTTCAGAAGAACGCGCCGTCGCACATGCCCGAGTGGATCGAGCGCGTGCCGTTCCCGGTCTCCACGCGCGACGGGGAGAAGCGGATCATCGAATACGCGCTCGTGAACGACGACCTGGCGCTGCTGTGGATGGCGAACATGGGCTGTATCGACCTCCACACATGGGCGTCCCGCGTCGATCGCCCGGAGCGGCCCGACTGGGTGATGTTCGACCTCGACCCGTCCGAGGGGTCGGGCTTCGAGGAGGTCATCGAGGTCGCGCTGCTCGTCAAGCAGACGCTCCACCTGCTCGAGCTCGAGAGCTTTCCGAAGACGTCGGGGTCACGCGGCATCCACGTACTCGTGCCCATCGCGCGTCGGCATTCCTTCGAGGAGGTTCGCGACTTCGCGGGAGTCGTTGCTGGCGCACTCGCACGCGCGCATCCCGGGCTGGCGACGACGGAGTGGGCCAAGGAAAAGCGCCGAGGCGTGCTCGTCGACGCGAACCAGAACGGGCCTGGCAGGACGAACGCCACCGTGTACTCGGTGCGGCCGCGGGCCGGGGCGACCGTCTCGACGCCCCTTCGTTGGGAGGAGGTCGTCGCTGGACTCGATCCGGCGAGCTTCACGATGGAGGCGGTTCTCGACCGCGTTGCGCGCGAGGGCGATTTGTATGCGGGCGTGCTCGGCGGCAAGCAGTCGCTCAAGGCAGCGCTGAAGTCGCTCCGCTAGTCGCCGAGCTTGCGAGGGCGGCCGAGCACGGACGAGCTCGGCGTGCGGGGACATCTCACAGCGGGGCCACGGGTCATGCTTACCACGATGGCGGTGCAGGTTGCGGTGATCGGTAGCGGCGCCGAGTGGGAGGGCGCGGCGGAGGAGGTCGGACGGCTGCTGGGCGAGCGGGGCTGCGTCGTGGTGACGGGAGGGCTCGGCGAGGTCATGGCAGCGGCGCATCGAGGGGCGAAGGGCGCTGGAGCGACGACGATCGCGGTTCTTCCCGGAGAGTCACGTGCGGCGGCAAACCCGTGGGCAGATCACGTCGTCGTGACGGGAATCGGGCATGCGCGCAATCTTGCGGTCGCGGCATCGGGCGACGCGGTGATCGCGGTCGGTGGCAGCTACGGGACGATCGCGGAGATGGCTCTCGCACTGAGACTCGGTCGGCGCGTGATCGCCCTCGAGGGGGCACCTGCGGTCGAGGGCGTCGAACGTGCGGCGAGCGCGGCCGAGGCCGTCGAGCTCGCGTTACGAGACCTCGGCTAGCCGCCGCTCGAGGAATCGCGCAACTGCTACCCACTCCTCGCCGGAATAGTCAACGCCGGCTACGCAGCGAGCATTCGCTCGAGGACGAGACGCGCGCCGGCCTTGTCGAGTGGCTCGTTGAGATTCCCGCACTTCGGGCTCTGCACGCAGGATGGACAGCCGGCCCTGCACGGGCAGCGCTGGAGAAGGTGAACCGTGTCCTCGACCCAGTCCTCGAATCGCTCGAACCCGCGCTCGGTGATCCCGACCCCGCCGGAGTGTCCGTCGTAGACGAAGATCGTCGGACGGCCCGTCTGGTAATGGAGGTTCGTCGAGAGGCCGCCGATGTCCCAGCGGTCGCACATGGCCCAGAGCGGGAGGAGCGCGATGAGGGTGTGCTCCGCGGCGTGGAGAGAGCCGAGGAGCCGCGGCATGTCGTCCAGACCGTCGAGGTGGGAAGGCTCCGGGCAGAACCAGACCGCCTCCGTCTCGAAGGTCGTCTCGGGCATGAGCATGGGGACGACATCGATGGTCGCGCCGTCGCGGATCGCCTTGCGTGCGTAGGCGACGACCTGCTCGGTGACCGAGACCTTGCCGAAGTGGAGCTCGACCCCGAGCCTCGCCTGCGCTCGCTCGGAGGACTCGATCGTGGTCTCGGACTCCTTCTTCACCTGCGTGTACCAGTCGACTCCAACCGTGCGCACGACGGCGACGCGGTCATCGTGGGAGAGGGACTCGACGAGGTACTGCTCGCCGAGGTGCAGGTAGACGGCGCCCTCGTGCACTGTCGAGTACGCGCGGTCGCGTTCGACGAGCCCGAGGAGGGAGCCCGTGTCTCCGTCGACCACGGTGAACGCCTCCGCGTCGCCCGAGCGCAGCGACACACGCGCGGCGGGGTAGTCGCGGCCCTTCCAGACCCAGCCGGCGGG
>JBGSXQ010000437.1:0-3850 GCA_041751315.1 Gaiellaceae bacterium
GCTGCGCGTTCGCCCCGTCCTCCACGGCCGGCTCGGCCGGCTGCTCATCGCCGTCTCCGCCTTCGAGCTTGGCAACGTCGCCGCCACCCTCCTCATCCTGCGCGCGACCGACCTCGTCGACGCCGACCACAGCCACGAAACGGCCGTGCAAATCGCGCTCGGCCTCTACGCCGGCTACAACCTCGCCGCCACCCTCGCCAGCATCCCCGGCGGACGCCTCGGCGACCGACGCGGCAACCTCATCGTGCTCGCCCTCGGCGTCCTCTGCTTTGCCGTCGCCTACTCCGGCCTCGCCTACGCCGGACAAGACATCCTGCTCCTCGCCCTCCTCTTCGCCGCTGCCGGGATCGGCATCGGCTTCGTCGAGACGGCCGAGCACGCCGCCGTCGCCACCCTCGCCCCGGCCACGCTCCGCGGTTCGGCATTCGGACTCCTCGCTGCCGTGCAGAGCTTCGGCAACCTCGCCTCGAGCGCCGTCGCGGGAGCGCTCTGGACACTTGCCTCGCCCCGAGTTGCCTTCCTTTACCTGGCCGCCTGGATGTGCGTGTCCCTCGCGGCGCTCGCGTTCGCTCGCCGCGAACGCTCCGGCGACGCGGGCTGAACGCTGACCCGATCCCGCCTCAGGACTTGCCTCCAGGCCGAACACGGCTAGCCTCGGACGAATGAACGTCTGGGCTTGGTCACTCCTGAGCGTCGCTGTCCTCCTCCTCCTGTACGCCGCCCTCGTCCTCGCGCTCGTCATCGCCGGCAGACGCGAGAGCGCCCGCGCGCTCGCCGGCTTCATCCCCGACTGCATCGTCCTCTGCAGCCGACTGCTCGGTGACCCGCGCGTGCCGCGCCGCAAGAAGGCGCTGCTCGTCGCGCTCACCGGCTACCTCGCGCTCCCGTTCGATCTCGTGCCCGACTTCATCCCCGTCGCCGGTCAGCTCGACGACGTCGTGATCGTCGCGCTCGTCCTCCGCAGCCTCCTGCGCGGAGGTGGCGAGGCGCTCATCCGTGAGCACTGGCCCGGCCCCCAGAACTCACTCGCACTCGTCGTCCGCCTCGCATCCTGAAGAGTCCGCCGCTACACCGACTCCGAGAGCGCGCGAGCGCACCAACGCCAAGTCTCGGGCATCCTCGGGGTTAGCCGCGCGAATGCGCTGTCTGATCGGGCAACGACCAGCGGACACAAAACGGACACACCAGAAACGACACGCGCGACGTCTCGCGACGCCTCTCCACCGCCTGCAACAGCCCGAGTTGCAGGAGAAAGAGTGTTGAGCGTGATCGCGGGTGTACGGGCGTGACGCGTCGAAACCTCCATGGTAAGGAGGGGGTCGACGGTTCGAGTCCGTCAGAGGGCTTGTCCAAAAGCCCTGCAAATGGGCATTTTGTGTTGCCCGTGATGGCGAGATTGTGAATCCTCGCGGGTACGAGACGGGTACATTCTGGTACTGGCGGGCACGCGGGGGCACGCGCGACGTCTTGCGACACAGCCTGGAACGTGCTCGGGTCACTCGATCACCCGAAAAGCTCCTGCAAACAAGCAGTTGGCGTTGCCTGCACTGGCGCGATGCTGACTCCCTCCTTCGCTAGGGAGGGGGTCGGATTCCGCCAGAGTGCCTTGCTGGCGCGGCGGCGATGCCGTCGATGAGGCGCGCGACCAGGCTGCCGTCCGCGTCGTGTTCGGGTTGACCTCGGTGATGATGAGGCCGGCGGGCTTGGGGCCTGGGCATGAAGGTGCCGAGGCGGTCACGGCCTAGTCGAAGCGAGCCAGGTTAAAAGTGTGAGTAGTTGGCGAGCGGCAAGTCGCTGGAGTCGATGCGCCCTGAACCACTAACTCGGATTCATCTCGGGCATTGGGAGAAACGCTGGCGCAGAACTGTGGCAAAGAGCGCAACTTTGCCAACCAAAACGGGACCAGAAGTTCGCCGAGCCGGTGGCGCTTTCGTCCACTCAGCCCGCTGACCGTCCGCTTCCGCGTAGAGCCTTCGGGCGGAGCTTCAACCTAGTCGCGCTCCGCGCTCGGCGCGGAAAGCAACCTAAGCGATCCGGGCCAGTCGGTCAAGTGGCCTTCGAAGCCGCGGCACCGCCTGCCCGCCGAGATCTCGACTTCCGCAGTCGAGCTGGACGGGTGTCGCTCGTGGTGCGTCGCCCTATGCGCGTCGGCGGTGAGCGCCGTCTCAGCTGGCGCCCGGGTGAATCCCTGAGCCCCAACGGCGGTCTCACCCTCGAGTCCCCAACCGAAAGGAGCGACATTGGCGCGCCTTCCTCAGATCGACGCGACCACAGCCTCCGGGCGCTCGAGCGAGCTTCTGGAGGCGATCAAGGCGAAGTACGGCAGAACGCCGAACATCGCAAAGGTCATCGCAAACTCCCCGGCGGCGCTCGAGGCGTTCGTCGGCTTCTCGGCACCCCTCGAGAACGTCCTCACTTCGCGGCTTCGCGAGGAGATCGCTCTGGTCGTAGCGGAGACGAACGGCTGCTCTTACTGCCTCTCGGCGCACACCGCGGCCGGGCGCTTCGTCGGTCTCTCCGTGGACGAGATCTCAGACGCCCGCGCGGGTTACTCCGACGACCCGAGGGAGTACGCGGCGATCGAATTCGCCCGCAAGCTGGTCGCGCTCCGCGCTCGCGTGGCCGAGGCCGACGTCGAGCGGCTGCGCACGGCGGGCTACAGCGATGCCGAGGTCATCGAGATCGTGGCCCTCGTGAGTCTGAACCTGTTCCGGAACACTGTCGGTATCGCGATCCGGCCCGACATCGACTATCCGCTCGTCGAGCCCGGCCTCGCCGAGGCGGCGTAGCTGGGCTCTGAGGCTCCGGACGGCGGTCGCCCCGTTCTCAGGGCGGCCGGCCGCCCGGAAGCGGCGCTCAGCGTTCCTCGATCCGGCAGCACGCGGCGACGTGTTCCTCGTTGTCCTCGAGGAGGGACCGCGCCAGCTCGAGCATCCGCACGACGCGCTCGTGGGCAATCCGGTAGTGGATGGTGCGCTGCTCGCGCCGCGCATCGACGAAGCCGCACCAGCGCAGACAGGCGAGATGGTTCGAGACTTTCGGCTGCGGCTGATCGAGACGCTCGACAAGCTCACCGACGCTCAGCTCGCCCTCGTCACGCAGGAGCTCGAGAATCCGAAGCCGGGTCGGATCGCCCAAGCCGCGGAAGTACTTGGCGACGAGATCCGTCGGCGCGGGCGCGTCTGGAAGCCGGAACGGGGCCGAGTCGGCGAACGCTGTGCTCATGTGAGCGCCTCCCCGAAGATCGCACGACCGCGGGCGACCGCCTCGGGCACACCGACGATCGCGCCACTGAGATCGGGACTGCCGGCGACGTACTTCCGCGCCGCCTCCTCAGATGCGAAGAAGTTGACGACCCGGCAGCAGAGGTCGGAGATCGACCGCTCTCCGTTGCGCCCGCCGACGAAGACGACCGCCTCCTGTGGCGACCAGTGCGCCTCACCTCCGAGTGGGACGTCGACGACAATCTCTGCGTTCGAGATCGGGTCGTGCGAGCGGACGCGAACCGGCGTCCCGAGCATCGTTGCGACTCCGAGCGCGTCGACCGCGCACATCGCGTACGCCTCCCGGCCGCCCGACAGCTCTAGGCGGTGCGCGGTCGGACGCCCTGAGAATGGGTACGCGACGACGACCTGACCTGTATCTGCATCGGCCCGAACGAGGTCGAGTTCCGCGAAACGTGCAAGCCCAGAGTCGAGATCAAGCTCGAGTCTGTCCGCAGCCGCCGCGAGCGCATCGCGCGTGGGCGGCTCGCCCCGGGCGAAGGCAAGCAGGATCTCGCGGTGGAGCGCGCGCTCTTTCGCTTCGAGGCTGGCGCGCCGCTCGCTCCAGTCGTGCGAGTTCGCCAGAC
>JBGSXQ010000438.1:0-3657 GCA_041751315.1 Gaiellaceae bacterium
CGCAGCACGAGTTCCAGCTGGACCTCGACGCGGCCGCTCAGGCCCTCGACGAGGCGAAGCACCTCGTGCGGCGCGGAGAGCCCGAGCATGTGCCCGCGCTGGCCGCGCTCGAAGGCAAGAGCGTCGGTAACGCGAATGCGCCCCTCTTCCGTCTCGAAGGTCGTCTCGAGGACGAGCGACCCGGGAACGTAGCGACGGTGTGACTGCCAGTCGCCGCCTGGCCTGATCGACCAGTGACCGGAGTCGGGGTCGAGGATGCGAGCGAACACGGATGGGCTGTCGTAGCGAGGGAGGCAGAGCCAGTCGATCGAGCCGTCCCGGCCGACGAGCGCCGCCGAGTTACAGTCGGCAAGTAGCCCGTAGTCGCCTATCCGTTGGCTCATTCCGCCCCGCGCGCCTCAGACCAGGATTCTGATGGCCAGGTCGGGCGGGCAGCCGCGCTCGACGAGATCGACGGCTTGACCGAGATCGACGTCTACGCGTCCTGCGAGCACATAGCAGTCGTCGTCTTCGCAGCCCGCGCGCCGCAACTCCGCAAGTCGGCAGAGGATCAGCGAGACGAGCTCGCACTCTGCGAACTCCTCGACTACGTCAGTCGGGACCGAGCCTGCGCACCTCATCTACGACTTCCCTCTGCGGCGGCCGGTTTCGATCCCAGGAACGACCGCGTACTTCCACGGCGCCCCGGAGACGAGCTGGAGGGCGTCGAGCATCTTGATCCTTAGACCGGTCGCCGGGCAGGTCGATTCGCGTCTCCGTGGGGGGCCCACACCTCTGGAACGCAGACCGCAGGGCGCTTGGCGAATCTGAACCACCTCCGAACGGGTCATAGCGGCGAATGCATCGAGCGAGAGGCAGATCCGTCCGCCAGCACCGCCGCTTCGAGCGGCCGGGCCGACTGCGGGGTGCGCTTCTCGCGAACTACCGCAGGAGGTTCACATGTCAGCACTAGCCGATCTCGTCAGACGCCCGCCGCCTGATACAGATCCGACACAGACGCTTCGCATTCGAAGCGCGGCCATCGCCGTCGGGCTCCTCGGCGTCGCCGCGGTCGCGACGGCGCTCGTCGTCAACATCCTGGTCGCGGGCGGCGACGCGGGCGCCGACAACCTGTTCTGGACGTTCGGGCTCTCCGTGGCCGGCTTCGGCACGCTCAAGCTCGCGATCGCGCTCGTCCTCGCCGGCATCGTCGTCCGGCTCTGGATGCGTGTGGATGCCGTCAAGGCGGCTCTCCCGCGGCTGAAGGCAGAGGCCGATCCGGGCGTCGCCCGCCACGGAGAGATCGATACACCCTTCGGCCGAGGAACGTTGACCGAGAAGGCTCCCGGGCTGCTTCCTCCCCAGGCGATGGCCCGGATCATGTGGAAGCCGATGATCGTGATGGGACCGATGCTCGTCCTCGCCGGCCTCGTTCTCTCGCTCCTGACGACCGCTGCGGACGACCCGGACACCGCACAGGCGCTCTGGGCGTGGACGCAGGGCACCCAGTTCCTCGGCGAGGCCATGCTCCTCGCCGGCATCTCCTTCCTGCTGGGGACGATCCTGGCAGGGCTGCGCGAGGGCGGCGGCGAGGTCCAGGAGTCGCTCGGGCTGGCGGTGAAGACGCTCCGCATGCCGACGAGCGCGAAGGCGTTCCTCGTCCTCATGTTCGGCGGCTTCCTGCTCGGGATCGCCCAGTTCGTCCTTTACGGGGTCGCCGCGTACACCGACGACCCGGCGACCTGGTTCGCGTGGCTCGGCCCGCTGCGGGAGCTCTCGCTGGGGATCCTCCTCTCCGGCATCGTCCTCGCCCTCTTCACGATCGGGACGGTGCTCGGCTTCCAGCACTGGCGCATCAAAGAGATCCTCGAGACGGGAAGGTAGAGACGATGGCAACCGCAACAGCTCGAACCGCGTTCCAGGTCGAGAGAAGCACGAGCTCGCTCGGCTACAACCTGCCCCAGAGGGTGGGCCGGCTGCTCTGGCTCCCCATGTTCCTCATGGGGCTCATGTTCTTCGGCGCCGGCATGGTGCTGGGAATCGTCCGTGCGGGCGAGATCGCGGACGGGGGCGCGGCGGACACGATCGCCACGCTCCAGCACGCGCAGGCCGGGGTGATGTTCCTCGGCTTCGCCTCCGTGTTCGCGGCGATCTCCTTCGCGATCGCCCGCATCCTCGGCCAGTTCCGCGCGGGCGGCGGCGAGGTGCAGGCGGCAGCGAGGCGAGCCGTGCACACGCTGAAGATGCCTGGGACGGCCAAGCTCTTCCTGGCGTTGATGGCGACGGCGATGATGACCCTCGTCATCGCCTCGGTCCTCCACATCGTCTTCGCCTTCGACATCGAAAACACACCCGCCTCGCTCGCCGACGCGGAGGACCGCTTCGTCGTCCTCGAGGGCGTGCGTCGGATGGGGATCGCGGTCTTCCTCCTCGCGATTCTCTTCGGCCTCGCGACGATCATCCGCGTCCTTCGCTTCCAGGCCACGCGCATACGCCAGCTTCCCGAGGAGGCGCCGACCCGGTAGCACCGGGACGGCGCGACAACGAACGGAACTCACGAAAGGAGGTGAGAAAGATGGCAACGATCGAACGGGAGACCACGGTCGGCGGCAGCCCGGAGGAGCTCTGGGCGAAGCTGATCGCCGACCCCAACCATTGGAGCGACTGGCTGACGCCTCTCAAGGGGCTCGACGAGAAGGTCGCCCCCCGCGTCAGCAAGGGCCAGTCGTTCGGTGCCCGCATCGGCAACCTCAGCGGCAAGGTCAAGGTCGTCGAGGCGGTCGAGGGCAAGACGCTCCGCTGGAAGGCAGGTCCGGGCCCCCTGCTCGCGATGGGCATGGGCATGAAGGGCACGCTCGAGCTCCACGCTCACAACGGGACGACGCACGTGCATCTGACGATGAAGTCGCCCCCGATGATGCGTCCGATGATGCAGGCCATGACCGGCCTGAAGACGGCGGACGAGATGACGAAGACAATCAACCGCATCAAGGAGCTCAGCGAGCAGAGCTGACATCGCCTCCTTCATGCGCTGCGGCCCGGTCGACCTCCCCCGCCGATCGGGCCGCGACCACATTCGGGTGGGCTGGCACGAATCCCGCCGGCGTCCACCGGTCGTCTGAGCGAACGGCCAAGCGATCCGAGGCGAAGGAGAAGCGCCCGGCTGAATGCGGCCCTACGAGGACGAGTAGAGCTCCTCGACCCTTCGCCTCAGCGCCATCCGACCGCGGTGCAGGCGGCTCTTGAAGTTCGCGAGCTCGAGCCCGAGGACGTCGGCGGCCTCCTCGTTCGTCAGGCCTTCGACGTCCCGCAGCACGACGGCCGCGCGATAGGCAGCAGGCAGTTCTTCCAAGAAGCGCTCCAAATGAGCCTCGAGGTCCGCGTCTTCGGCGCGCGCGGCGGGACCTTTGCCGAGGTCGGGGATCTGGAGCGTCGCGTCGTCGATCGGCAGCGTGCGCCGCCGCGCCTCGCGTGCAAGGCGGCGGTTCGCCTCGTTCAAGGCGATGCGGAAGAGCCAGGTTGAGAACTGCGCCTCGCCGCGAAAACCCGAAAGCGCCCGCCACGCCTTCAGGAACGTCTCCTGAGCGACCTCCTCGGCGTCGGCGGCGTTCCCGAGCATGCGGACGAGAAGGCGATAGATCGGGGGCGAATGCTCGAGGATCAGCTCCTCGAAGGCGG
>JBGSXQ010000439.1:0-5168 GCA_041751315.1 Gaiellaceae bacterium
TCCGCCAGCTTCTGCACCGGCGCCCGTCACACCCACGGATGCCGCATCGGCACCAGTAGCCGCGTCCGCCGACGAGCCCGAGCTCGCCCCCGGCGAGGAGTTGCAGCCGATGACCGCGATGCGCCGCGGCGTGATGGAGCACATGCGCCGCTCGGTCGACACGGCTGCGCATGTCACCAGTGCGATCGAGGTCGACATGGCCCGCGTGGTGGCTCTTCGTGCCAAGCTGAAGCCCGAGCTGGCGGCGCAGAAGGTGAATCTGACCTACCTCGCGTTCATCGCGCGAGCGACCGTCGACACGATCCTCGACTACCCGTGGATCAACGGCGAGCTGCGGGGCCAGAGCATCGTGACGCGTCCGTACGTCAACCTCGGGATCGCAGTCGCACTCGACGAAGGCAAGGGGCTCATCGTCCCGAACATCCGAAACGCCCAGGATCTGAACCTCACCGGCACGGCGCGCGCTATTCAGGACATCGCCGAGCGCGCGCGCACGAAGAAGCTGCTCCCGGACGACGTCCAGGGCGGCACCTTCACGATCACGAACCCGGGAAGCTTCGGCACGTTCCACGGAACGCCGATCATCAACCAGCCGCAGTCGGCGATCCTGGGCACCTACGCGCTTGTGAAGCGTCCATGGGTGATCCAGGACGACCTCGGCGCGGACGTCATCGCGATCCGCCCGCTCATGAACCTGACACTCACCTACGACCACCGGCTCGTCGACGGCGCGTACGCGGGGATGTACCTCCGCGACCTCCGCGACCGGCTCGAGAGCTGGGACGAAGCGGCGTATTGAGCGACCCGCTCCAGGGCAGCTGCCTCTGTGGAGGCGTGCGATTCGCGGTCACCGAGCCCTTCTCGATCGTCTCGCAGTGCCACTGCACGTTCTGCAAGAAGATCTCCGGCGGGTACGGGACGGTCAGCGGGCGCGCCCGTACCGAGGCGATCCGAATCCTCGAGGGGAAGGAGCTGCTTCGTTCGTTCACGCCCGAGGGTGGGAGTGCGAAGACCTTCTGCTCCGTCTGCGGCTCGAACCTGTTCGGCGGAGGCTGGCCCGACGTCGAGATGGCACCCGTCCGCCTGAGCGCGATCGACTCTGCGTTCGACCGCACGCCGGAGCTCCACACGTTCGTGCGCTCGGTCGCCGCCTGGGAGATCCTCCCCGACGACGGCCTGCCGCGGCACGAGACCCGCGCAACCTGAGATGTCGCAGCGAGTCGTCCCG
The DNA here is from genome assembly GCA_041751315.1 of Gaiellaceae bacterium. Classification (GTDB taxonomy): domain Bacteria; phylum Actinomycetota; class Thermoleophilia; order Gaiellales; family Gaiellaceae; genus GMQP-bins7. The sequence continues at coordinate 1,229 of JBGSXQ010000439.1, forward strand.
TTCATCGGCTACGAGGACTCGGCTGCCGCGATCGACTGGCTCGAGCGCGCGTTCGGGTTCGTCGAGGACCGCTCGGCACGGTACGAAGCGGACGGCACGATCTCTCACGCCGAGCTCGACCTCGGAGGCGCACGCATCTACTTGTCGACCCCGAGCGGCTACGCGAACCCGCACAGCATCCGGAAAGAGTCGGAGCGCGCCCGGCGCGCGTACGACAACCCGTGGGTCATCGACGGCCACTTCGTCGAGGTCGACGACCTCGACGCGCACTACGAGCGAGCAAAGGCGGCCGGAGCCACGATCCTCCGCGAGCCGGAAGACCCAGGCATCGGCCACCGCATCTACGCGGCGGAGGATCTCGAGGGCCACCGTTGGATGTTCGGCCAGCCCGTTTGATGCGTGGCGCGTACCTCATGAACCTTGGGCTCGTCCCGTACACAGAGGCATTCGAGCTGCAGCGCTCACTCGCCGGAGCGGTGTCGCAGGGGGCGATTCCGGAGACGGTCGTCTTCCTCGAGCATCCGCCGGTCGTGACCGTCGGGCGTCGTACGGAAACCGCGAGCGAGCTCCACATCCCCGATGGGGCGGACGTCGAGATCGCGGAGACCGACCGCGGCGGGAAGTCGACGTTCCACGGGCCAGGTCAGCTCGTCTGCTACCCGATCCTCGACCTGACCAAGCACGGCAAGGACGTCAAGCTCTACGTCCGCGAGCTGGAGGATGCGATCATCCGGACGCTCGACGCCTTCGGTTTGGAGGGCACGCGCTACGAGGGGCTCACGGGTGTGTGGATGTCGCCGGAAGGCGGTCAAGGGCCGCGGAAGATAGCGTCCATCGGCGTGCACGTCTCACGCTGGGTGACGACCCACGGCTACGCGCTGAACGTCGACCTCGACCCCGCGCCCTTCACGGAGTGGATCACCGCCTGTGGGCTCGACGACGCGCAGTTCACGACGATGGCGCGCGAGCTCGGCCGCCCCGTGACCGTCGAGGACATCCGCCCAGCTGCGATCGAGGCTGTCGCCGAGGTCTTCGGGCTGGCGCTCGAGGAGCTCCCGACCCAGGAGGCCGGGCTCTGGGCCCAGCCGATCCACGCCTCGCTCGCCGCGAGGTGACCGTCGACCCTCGCGACATCTCCCGGGTGGATCGAGCGCTTCGACTGACTCAGAGGCTTGGCAGCTCCTCGGGAACGGGCACGTGCTCGTCCGCCGAGAATTGCGCGTAGGCGACGCTCGGCTCGCTCGTCTCCACCTCCACGCCTGCGCCGTGGGCGATTGCCGTCTCGTTCACCGGGTAGACGAGCGCGCGGCCCTTGCGACGCGCGCCGACGGCGACCACGACACAGGGGGCATCGCCCGTGCCCACGAACACGTGCGCGGTCATCGGCGGACAGTGGACGAAGTCCCACGCCTTCAGCGATCGCTCCTCCCCTTCGATGACCACGAGGCACTCGCCCGCAAGGACGAGGAAGCCCTCCTGCGCATCCTCGGCGTGGTACATCGCGTTCGGCTCTCCAGGGCGCAGCACCCCGAGGCCGATGCCGACCTGCTCGAACCTCGCGTCTTCGCCTTCCGGCACCGTGTAGCGGCCGAGCTCGTTGCCGAGCCACCGCGTCTCTTGCAGGTTGATCACGAACCAACCGTCGGAGACCGGCCTGACCCCATCCTCCGTCCGCTCGAGCGAGGCCTCGGGAACCACGACGCCTACACTAGCCCGGATGCAGACGTCGCTTCCCGTCGCCGAGCGCCCGCGCCGCCCCGACTGGATGAAGGTGCGCGCACCGAGCGCGAGCTCGCGGTACTCCGAGGTGAAACGCCTCATGCGCGAGGGCGGTCTCGTCACGATCTGCGAGGAGGCCCGCTGCCCGAACATCGGCGAGTGCTGGGGGCGTGGGACGGCGACGTTCCAGATCCTCGGTGACACGTGCACGCGCGCCTGCCGGTACTGCTACGTGCACTCGGGTAAGCCGGAGGGCCTGCCTGATCCGCTCGAGCCGCTGCGCCTGGCGCAGGCGGCGGCGCAGATGAAGCTCTCGCACGTCGTCGTGACGTCCGTCGACCGCGACGACCTCCCCGACCGCGGCGCAGCGCACTATGCCGCCACGATCCGCGCGATCAAGCGCAAGCTACCCGCGGCAAAGGTCGAGATCCTCACGCCCGACTTTCTCGGCGTCGAAGAGGAAGCGCTCACGACCGTCCTCGCAGCGCGGCCCGAGGTCTTCAACCACAACATCGAGACCGTCCGCCGGCTCCACGTGCGGATGCGCGGCGCGAAGGCGAGCTACGACAAGGCGCTCTGGCTGCTGGAGCGCGCGAAGGAGGTCGCCGGCTATCCAGTGCTGACGAAGTCGGGGATCATCGTCGGGCTCGGGGAGACGAACGACGAGGTCGTCGAGACGATGCGCGACCTCCGCGCCCACGGCGTCGACGTCGTCACGATCGGGCAGTACCTCCAGCCCTCTGCGAAGCACGCGACGATCGACCGCTGGGTGCACCCGGATGAGTTCCGCTGGTTTCGCGAGCAAGGTGAGGCGCTCGGCTTCGGATCGGTCTTCTCGGGGCCGCTCGTGCGTTCGTCGTATCGCGCGGACGAGCAGCGCCACGCAGCGGAAACCGGGCGCGGCGCCGTCGCATACTGACGGTTGTGTAGACCGGCGACCGTCAGCCGTGCGGCTTGGCCATCCCGTGGAAGTCGAGCGCCTCGTCCAGGATCGTCTCGTCCACGCCCGCCTCGCGTGCAACCTCGCGCAGTGGACGTCCCGACGCCGTCGCCTCCTTCACGATCTCGGAAGCCTTGTCGTAGCCGATGAAGGGGTTCAGTGCCGTCGCGGCCGAAAGCGTGCTCTCGGCGTACTGCTCGTTCCGCTCGCGATTGGCCTCGATGCCGTCGACGCACTTCTCCGCCAGGAGGCGCGACGCGCTCGACAGAAGCTCGATCGAGCCGAGCAGGTTGCGCGCCATCAGTGGGATGTAGACGTTGAGCTCGAAGTGCCCGCCCATGCCGCCCACGGTGATCGCGGTGTCGTTCCCGATCACCTGGGCAGCCACCTGTGTGACGACCTCGGGGATGACCGGATTGACCTTGCCGGGCATGATCGACGAGCCCTTCTGGAGCTCGGGCAAAAAGATCTCGGCGAGGCCCGCGCGCGGCCCGGAGCCCATGAGCCGCAGGTCGTTCGCGATCTTCGTCAGCGAGACGGCGACGACCTTGAGCGCTCCCGATGCCTCGACGAGGCCGTCGCGCGCAGCCTGTGCCTCGAAGTGATCCGCGGGTGCAGAGATCGAGAGCCCCGTATCGCTCGACAGGAGCGCGCGGACGCGCGCCGCGAACTCCGGGTGGGTGTTGAGGCCACTCCCGGTCGCCGTGCCGCCGAGCGGGATTTGCCCGAGACGCGGCATCACATCCTTGACGCGGGCGATCCCCTGGCGCACCTGCGCCGCGTAGCCCGAGAATTCCTGGCCGAGCGTCACCGGCACCGCGTCCATGAGGTGCGTGCGCCCGGACTTGACCACGTCGTCGAACTCGGCCGCCTTACGCTCCAGCGACGCGGCGAGCGTCTCGAGCGCCGGCAGTAGGTCGTCCGCGAGCTCCCCGAGAGCCGCCAGATGCACCGAGGACGGGAAGACGTCGTTCGACGACTGGCCCATGTTCACGTGGTCGTTCGGGTGCACTCCCTCGCCGGCGAGCGTCGCGATGACCTCGTTGGCGTTCATGTTCGAGCTCGTCCCCGAGCCGGTCTGGAAGACATCGATGGGGAACTGGTCGTCGAACTCGCCGGCCGCGATGCGGTCCCCGGCTGCGGCGATCCTCTCTGCGAGCCCGCGGTCGAGAAGCTCGAGGTCGGCGTTCACGCGGGCCGCTGCGGCCTTGATCCGTCCGAGCCAGCGAGCCACCGGGATCGGTATCGGCTCGCCCGAGACGGGGAAGTTGGCGATCGCCT
>JBGSXQ010000440.1:0-1750 GCA_041751315.1 Gaiellaceae bacterium
AAACGACGACACGCCCGCGCCGGTCGAGGATCGGACCGCGCGGCGCCTCGACGCGGATGAGGCGGAGCTCGTTGTTCTGCGAGGCATTGAGGTATTCGTCACCGGACAGCACCTGCAGTGACCACAGACGGAGGAACAGCACCGCGAACGCAGCGAGCGTCACCGCGCCGAGCACTGCGACTCGCAGCGCCAGCTGGGGCGTCAGGCGGTGCGGCTCGCGGACGCGCGGATCGGGCGGGAGGAACCGCCCCGACGGAGCTCGCCGCTGCTGGTACGGCCCGGTCGTCATCTCAGGCGAGCACCTCGACCTCTGGCGCGGCCAGCTCTCGCTCCCCCTCACCAACGAGCCGGCGGACGAGCGCGTACACCGGGAGCGCGAGCACGAGGTTCACGACAAACGCAGGCGCGAGCGCGGTCACGAGGGCATGCTGCGCGACGACCTCCTCGTCGAGCAGGTAGCGGAGGACGTAGCCGAATGCGCCCGCCAGAACGGTGATCGTCCCGACGGCGACCAGCGGGGCGAGACGGCGGTCGGTGCCGGTCGTCTCGGCATAGCGCCCGGCCCAGAAGCCGGCGAGGGTGAGCACGAGCGACGTCACGCCGAGCGTCCCGAGCGTGACGAGGTCGACGACGACTCCTCCGAGGAAGCCCAGGAGGGCGCCGGGAATCGACCCGCGAAGCAGACCGAGCACGACGACCACCACGAGCAGGAGGTCAGCTGCGCCGCCTGCGATCAGGAGCGATGACACGATGACGACCTGCAGGAGCGCCGCCACGAACACGACGGCCGACACTCGGAACCACGCGCCGGCGCTCACTACCCGCGCTCCGTCGGCACGAGCACGAGCACGGCGTCGAGCGCGCCGAAGTCGACGTAGGGGCTGATCTGCACCTGCTGGAAGAGATCCGTATCCGTCTGACCGACGCTCGTCACCCTCCCGATGGGAATTCCCTTGGGGTAGAGCGAGCTCAAGGCGCCGGCGCGCCAGCCGGCGGTGACGATCTCGTCGCCGGGCCGCACCAGGTCGCGCTTGCGGACTCTGTCGAGAACGAGGGTCTCGCGCGTTCCTCGTGCGTGGCGGACGATGCCGGTCGCGCCCGTTCGCAGGTCGATCGCCGACGCTGCCGCCTCCTCGTCCGTCAGGAGCTGGACGCGCGCCGTTCCCGTCGTCACTCGCGTGACGACGCCGACCAGCCCGTCGGCGGTGACGACCGGATCGTTGAGGCGGACGCCGTTTCTCGCACCTGCCGCCACGACGATGGCCTGAGTGAAGGCGCCCGTCGGCCGGGCGACGACCTCCGCGACGACCGGGTCGAAGTCGGCCGGAAACCGCGGCCCGTCGATGTATACGAGGAGCTCACGGAGATACACGTTCTCCTGGAGCGCGAACTCGCTCTGAATCGCGCGCTGACGAAGGTCGCGCACCTCGGCGCGGAGCGCTTCCGCTTCGGATTGGGCCGAGAGCATGCTGTCGGCCCAGCCGTACACGTCGCGAAACGGCTGGGCGACGCGCTCGAAGCCGACGGCGAAAGGCCGCAGCACGCTCGCGCCGGCCGACTGAACCCCGCTGAGCGGGCCATTGTCACCCGCGCGGAAGGAGAGCGAGATGAGGACGAGTGACGCGAGCACCAGGACGCCGATCACGAGCCGGCGTCGAAGAGGCCCTGACCCACGGGCGGGCGAGGTCGTCGGGACACGCCGGACGGTCAGGCCCAGCGCCGCCGATCGCGCGCTGCGCTGCCGGGACAT
>JBGSXQ010000441.1:0-7333 GCA_041751315.1 Gaiellaceae bacterium
GCGGCGACGTCCTCGGCCGGCACCCGCAGCTCGCCGACGAGGTGCGTGCCGCCCTGAGCGAGCGCGGTCCACTTGCGTCGCGCGACTTCGACGGGAGAGGCGGCGGCGGGATGTGGAACTGGAAGCCGGCGAAGATCGTCCTCGAAGCGCTGTGGAACTCCGGCGAGATCGTCATCGCGGGTCGCGTGAGCGGATTCCAGCGCCTGTACGACCTCGCAGAGAGAGTGATCCCGCGTGAGATCCTCGACACGCCCGAGCCAGACGAACCGACGCGACTACGAGCGCTGGCCGAACGAGCCGTGCGCGCTCGGGGAGCGCTGACGGAGGCAGGGATCGTCGAGCACTGGCGGCTCAAGGGGGGCGTCGCCCGGATCCGTCCGCACGTGGACGCGCTCGTCGGCGACGGAGTGCTCGAGCGCATCCGCGTCGAGGATGGGGGCGCGGGAGTCTTGATCCCTGCGGGCACGGACGTCGACCCGTCACGCCCTTCTGCGGCGGTCCTCCTCTCCCCCTTCGACAACCTCCTGTGGGATCGCACGTTCGCGCGACGCGTCCTCGCCTTCGACCATCTCATCGAGGTCTACAAGCCCGCGCCGGAGCGACAGTTCGGCTACTACGTCCTCCCATTTCTCTGGCGCGACCGGATCGTCGGCCGGGCCGATCTCAAGACCGAGCGAGGCGAGGCAACGCTCGTCGTGAAGGCGCTCCACCTCGAGCGCGGTGTGCGGAGGTCGGCCGCGCTCGAGGACGCATTCGAGCGTGCGCTCGACCGGCTGCGCCGCACGATCGGACTAGAGCGCGTGCGTCGCCCGGACGGCGAGCAGCGCCGGAGGCTGCAGAGCGGATGAGGATCGTCTCGACGGAAGAGGCACGCCGCATCGCCGTGCGCGCACAGCTGCTCGACGGGTCGGCGACGTCGATCCTCGACACCATCCGGAGGCTCGGGTTCCTGCAGATCGATGCGATCTCGACGATCGCTCCGCCGCAGCAGCTCGTCCTGTGGAGCCGGCTCGGCCCGTACGACGTCGCCGAGCTCGACCGGCTTCTGTGGGACGAGAAGGCTCTCTTCGAGTGGAACGCGTACATCTGGCCGATCGAGTCGCTGCCCGTCGTTCAGGCGCGGATGCGGCGGCGTACGGGCCGCTACGCACACGAGCGTCGCGGCACCGAGCTGCTGCGCACGAACGCGCGGTTCGTCCGCTTCCTTCTCGGCGAGCTCGAGCGGAACGGGCCGATGCTTTCACGCGACATCGAGGGCGACGCGAAGCGATCGTGGGAGGCGCACCGCTGGTACGGGAACCGGAGCGTCGCACTGCTCCTCGAGGTTCTCCACGGGCGCGGGAAGGTCGCGGTCGTCGGCCGACGCGGCGGGCAGCGGCTCTGGGACCTCGCAGAGCGCTGGTATCCCGAGGTCGAGGCCCTCCCGCTGAAAGCAGCTGGCCTACTCCTCGAGGAGCAGCGCTTCCGCGCCCAGGGCGTGCGGCTCACGACGCGTGGGTGGGAGGCGCACCCCGACGCGGTGGACGGCCCGATTCCCGATCGCGCCACCTTCCTCTCCCCGTTCGACCGCCTGATCCACGACCGCGACCGTGCCGAGGCGCTGTTCGACTTCCGATATCGGCTCGAGATGTACGTGCCGAAGGCGAAGCGCGAGTACGGCTACTACGTCCTCCCGATCCTCGTGGGAGTTCGCCTGGTGGGGCGCATCGAGCCCGTGTTCGACCGGAAGACGGGCACTCTCGACGTGCTCGGCGCGTGGGGAGACACGTCCCGTGCAGACGAGGTGCTCGCAAGCCTGGCGACCTGGCTCGGCGCCGACCACGTCGGCGCCTGATCCGCTAAAAGCCTGCAGCCGCGCGCTCTCGCACGCCTGTGGATCAGTGCCTGGCACTGGAACGTCACAAGTCAGCGCCAATCGCTCCCCAGGGCAATCTGCCGGAGAAGACGGCGTGAGTAGCATCCGCGGGCGATGCGCTTCGAGACGCGGGCGATCCACGAGGGACAGGAGCCGGACCCGGCGACGGGCGCGGTGACGACCCCGATCTACCAGACGTCCACGTACGTGCAGGAAGCGGTCGGCGTCCACAAAGGTTACGACTATGCGCGCGTCGGCAACCCGACGCGGACAGCTCTCCAGGAGTGCATCGCGTCGCTCGAGGGCGCCGCGCACGGTCGCGCGTTCTCCTCCGGCCTCGGCGGTGCGACGACGCTGATGCACCTGCTCTCCCCCGGCGATCACGTGGTCGCGGTCAACGACGTGTACGGCGGCATCTACCGCATGTTCACGCAGGTCTACGAGCCGAAGGGTTACCGCTTCACCTTCCTGACGCCTGACGAGATCTCGACCGGGCTCGCCGACCACCTCGAGGAGCGGACGAAGCTCGTGTGGCTCGAGTCGCCGACGAACCCTGCGCTGAACATCGTGGACATCGCAGCGGCGTCAGACGCCGCGCATGCCGTAGGAGCGCTCGTCGTGGTCGACAACACCTTCGCGACTCCGTACCTGCAGAACCCGCTCTCGCTCGGCGCCGACGTCGTGCTCCACTCGACGACCAAGTACCTCGGCGGGCACTCGGACGTGGTCGGTGGCTTCGTCGCAACGAGCGACGACGCGATCGGAGAACGACTCGCGTTCCTGCAGAAGTCGCTCGGCGCCGTGCCTGGCCCCTTCGACTGCTGGCTCGTGCTGCGCGGCGTGAAGACGCTGGCCGTCCGCATGGATCGCCACTGCACCAATGCGATCGCCGTCGCTGCATTCCTCGAGGGCCATCCGCGCGTGGCGCGCGTCCTCTACCCCGGGCTGCCGTCCCACCCCGGACACGCGATCGCGGCACGCCAGATGAGGGACTTCGGCGGCATGGTCTCGTTCCTGCTCGAGGACGAGGCCGAGGCGGTCGAGCTGGTCGCACGAACGAAGATCTGGAAGCTTGCCGAAAGCCTCGGCGGCGTCGAGAGCCTCATCGAGCACCCGGCGCGGATGACACACGCCTCGACGGCCGATTCGCCGTTCCCGGTGCCTCCGGCGCTCATTCGCCTGTCGGTGGGCATCGAGTCGGCGGATGACCTCCTCGAGGATCTCGACGCCGCGCTCGGCGGATGACGCGCGTCATCGACCTCGGCCACTCGGGGCCGGGGATCGTGGCGTCGTACCTCCTCGACACGGACGACGGACCGGCGCTCTTCGACTGTGGGCCGACGAGCTGCATCCCCGCACTCGAAGCCGGCCTCGCGGAGCACGGACTCGAGCTCAGCGACATTCGCCATCTGCTGCTCTCGCACATCCACCTCGACCACGCCGGAGCGGCGGGCGTGCTCGTGCGCGAGCACCCCGGCCTGCAGGTGCATGTCTCCGAGGTCGGCGCCCCACACGTCCGCGACCCGTCGCGCCTCGACGCCAGCGCGCGCCGGTTGTACGGCGACGCCTTCGACGAGCTGTGGGGCGAGCTCGCACCTGTCCCGTCGGCGAACCTCCACGTCGTCGGCGACGAGGTCGTCGGTCTCCAATGCTTCCCGACCACGGGCCACGCGTGGCACCACGTCTCGTACTTCTCCCCCGACGGGACGCTCTATGCCGGCGACGCCGCAGGGGTGCGACTCCAGGGCACCAGGTTCGTCATGCCGCCCTGCCCGCCCCCGGAGTTCGATCTCGAGGCGTGGGATGCGACGATCCAGGAGATCGAGCGTCACGCGCCTGCACGGCTCGCGCTCGTGCACTTCGGAATGTTCGACGACGTCCAAAAGCATCTCGCTTCGCTGCGCGCGACACTCGCGCGCTGGAGCGGGCGCGTCGAGGACGGCATGGACGAGGAGTCCTTCGTTGCCGCTGCCCGGTTCGACACCGAGCAAACGGATCCTGACGCAGTCGACGAGTACCAGCGCGCCGGCCCGTACTGGCACCACTTCCGCGGTATCGAGCGCTACTGGCACAAGCGTCGCGAGGCCGCGAAGCCTACGGACTGAACGCGTGCGCCTCGAGGTCGGCGAGCGAGACGAACTCGAGCGCCGAGGCATGCGTTGCCTCGAGCACGACTGGCGGAGCGACTCCCGCCTCGAGCGCTTCGTGCCAGCGCGCTGCGACGACGCACCAGCGATCGCCGGGTCGTAATCCCGGGAACATCCACTGCGGCTGCGGCGTGACGAGGTCGTTCCCTGCCCGCACCGAGAACTCGAGGAACTCCTCCGTCATGACGGCGCACACGACATGGAATCCGCGGTCGGCGCCCGCGGTATGACAGATGCCATCGCGAAAGTAGCCGGTCACGGGATCGACGGAGCACGACTCGAGCTCCCCGCCGAGGACGTTCACGTCACGCCCATCCTGTGACGAGCCAGCGGCCACGCCTGAATCGCGTCACCATGAGGGCGAGTCTGACGACTATCAACACGAGCAGCGCCGCCCACACGCCTCGGATACCCCAGTCGGCCTCGAGCGCGACGACGAGCACCGCGGCGCAGGCGACGAATGCCGCCACCATCGACATCGCCAGAAACGGCCCGTCACCGGCCCCGATGAGGATCCCGTCGAGGGCGAACACCGCGCCGTTCAGCGGCTGCATCAATGCGAAGATCGGCCACAGGAGCGCAGCCTCGGCCAGCACGGACGCGTCTCCCGTGAACGCTCGCGGGAGAACGCCTGCGAGGGCAAGCGTGAGCACGGCGAACGCACCACCGAGCCCGACCGACAGCCAGATCATCCGCTCGCTCGCGCTGTAGGCCTCCTCCCGCCGCCCGGCGCCGAGCTCGCGTCCGACGATGATCTGTCCCGCGATCGCGACCGAGTCGAGCACGAGCGCCAGGAAGATCCAGAGCTGGAACGCAATCTGATGGGCGGCGATCGCGGCGTCGCCGAACCGCGTCGCAACGCCTCCCGCGAGCACGAACGACAGCATGAGCGCCGTCGTGCGGATGAAGATCCACTTCCCGAGCGAGAGGACGCGACGCGCAAGACCGAGTCGTACACGCGCCTCGCCGGGCTCGAGCCGCCGGAGCACGACAACGATGAAAGCCGCGCCCATGCCCAGCTGCGCGATGGCGGTCCCCCACGCGGAGCCCGCGATCCCCCAGTCGAAGCCGTAGACGAAGAGCAGCTCGAGGAAGACGTTGGCGATGTTCCCGCCGATGAGGATGACGAGCGGTGTGCGGAGGTCAGCGACACCGCGCAGGTATCCCTGCGCGCCGAGCGCGAGGAACGCGGCAGGGAAGCCAACCGCAGCGATACGCAGGTACGTGACCGCGTACTCGGCCGCTTGCCCGTCGCCGCCCATGAGCGACACGAGCGGCTCGGCGAGGATCGCCAGGAGCGCCGATACCGCGATGCCGAATGCCAGCGAGAGCCACACGGCTTGCGCGCCGAGTCTCCTGGCCGTCTCCCGCTCGCCCGCCCCACCTGCACGAGCCACCTGCGCGGTCGTGCCGTACTGCAGGAAGTTGAAGATCGCGAAGGTGCCGCCGAGGATCGTGAACGCGATCCCGAGCGCGGCGAGCTGCGGCCGGCCGAGGTGCCCGACGATCGCGGTGTCGACGAGGAGGTAGAGCGGCTCGGCAGCGAGCGCGCCCAGCGCCGGGAGCGCGAGTCCGACGATCTCGCGGTCGTGCCGGCTGCGGAGCCTCACGCGCGGGTTGCCGCGATCGTCGCCTCGTATGCAGCGACGTAGCTCGCGACCATGTTTTCCGGCGAGAACCGCGCCTCGACCTCCCCGCGGATGACGACGGGATCGAGCGAGTCGGCGAGCTCGAGTACCGCGGGATCCTCCATGTCTCGGTAGTTGTCGACGATGACCCCGGTCCTGCCGTGGTCGACGATCTCGGGCACGGCACCGCGTCGCGTCGAGATGACCGGCGTACCGCATGCCATCGCCTCGATCATCATCAGGCCGAAGGGCTCCTCCCAGTCGATCGGGGAGATGAGCGCCCGCGCGGCCATGAGCAGCTCGACCTTGTCCGCATGCCCGACCTCACCGACGTACTCGATCGACCCGCCGAGGTGCGGACGGATGAATTCGTCGAAATAGCGAATCTCCAGTGGCTCCCGGCACTTCGCCGCGATCTTCAGCGGGAGCCCCGTCTCGAGCGCGACGGCCAGCGCTCGATGGGCACCCTTGTCCGGGCTCATCCGCCCGAGGAAGACGAGGTACTCGCCACCGGGCTTGCGCCGGAAGGGGAACATCGAGAGGTCGAGCGCGTTCGGGCAGTTCGCGATCCACGGGAGGTCGGGCTTGGGCTTGCGCTGATTCATCGAAATGGAGATCAACTTTGCGTTCGGAGCGAGCCCGAGCACCTGCTCGTAGAGGCGCCCCGGTTGCCCGTCGAGCGGGCCGTGCACGGTGTGGCAGAACGGGACCTCGATGAGGCCGCCGAAGGCGAGCCCGAGCATCCCGGTGTGGTCGTGGAGGACATCGAACTCGTCTGCCTTTCCGAACGCGTGCAGGGCGTGTTGCATCTCCCAGTAGGTGTGCCCGATCCACTCGCTCGGCGCCGCGTGGAACACCGACTCGAGGCGGGCGCGGGTCTGCGAATCGCCGGACGCGAAGAGCGTAACGTCATGGCCCGCGTCGACGAGCCCGTCGGCGAGAAGCGCAACGACGCGCTCGGTCCCCCCGTAAGCAGCCGGCGGCACCGGGAACCAGACCGGACATATCAGACCTATGCGCACCTAGACACCTTCGGTGATCGTTACATGACCGCGCTCGACTGCAACCGTCCACGTGTGCCCGTATGCCCTCACCCCTTCGATGCGAAGCCCGTCGAGCCAGCTCGGCAGCTCGTCTGACACAGTCGATACGAGCCGCTGGCGCTCGCGGTCGGGCTCGATGCCGAGCAGCACGCGGACGAGCAGGATCGGTGACCCAGCTGCCCAGGCCTGCGGTCGCGTGGCGGTCGGATACGCAATCGGAAAGGGAGTCTCGTCGCGGGCGTACCCGGCGAAGACCTCGGGCAGCGACCAGTCGAAGTGTCCCGCAGCCTCGATCAGCGCACGCCCGATGCGCCGCGCCTCCGCCGCGTAGCCGTGCCTGGCGAGCCCCCACGCGGCTAGCGCGGTGTCGTGTGGCCAGACGGTTCCGTTGTGGTAGCTGATGGGGTTGAACGCCGCCGCGTCGCTCGCCATCGTGCGGATCCCCCAACCAGACCACAGCTCCTTCGATAGCAGCTGGTCGGCCACGGCACGGACGCGCTCGGGGGGGACGATCCCGCTCCACAGCAGATGGCCCATGTTCGACGAGCGCGAGTCCACCGGCCGTTTCTTACCGTCGAGGGCGAGCGCGTAGAAGCCGCCGCGCTCCTCGACCCAGAAGGCTTCGTCGAAGCGCGCGCGCAGCTCGTCGGCCTCGCGGTC
>JBGSXQ010000442.1:0-3093 GCA_041751315.1 Gaiellaceae bacterium
CGAGGCGGCCATGGTCGCCTCGGCCAAGGATCGGCTCGCCAAGGCGGTCGCCGGCGGGAAGATCACGCAGGCCCGCGCCGACGCGGTGCTCGAGCGCCTCGAGCGCCTCGCGGACAGGCTCGCGAGCAAGGTGTTCGCGCAGAGGTAAGGCGGGTGCCTCGCTGAAGCAAGGCACCTGACGCAGGGCGGGCGAGCGTTTTGGCGACTCGCCCGCCGATTCGCCGCCCCTCTTAGACAACTCTTAGGGAACTCACAGGGCGCTCTCACGCCCAACCTGTTGTATCGGTCTCGTAACTCCCTCCGATCGACTGCCCTCCAGCACGAAGGCCCGCGCAGCGGGCCTTCGTCGTTCTACGCGCGCGACTCGGCCAGGAGCCCGGCGGCCGCGCGCAGCGCGTCCGCCTTGTCGGTGCGCTCCCAGGTGAAGTCGCGATCGTCGCGGCCGAAGTGGCCGTATGCAGCGGTCTTCGTGTAGATCGGCCGCCGGAGGTCGAGGTCGCGGAGGATCGCGCCCGGCCGCAGGTCGAAGTGCTCGGTGATGAGCTCCTCGATCCGAGTGATCGGAATCGCCTCGGTGCCGAAGCACTCGACGTTGACGCTCATCGGGTGCGCGACGCCGATCGCATAGGCGACCTGGAGCTGGCAACGGTCGGCGAGGCCGGCCGCGACGACGTTCTTCGCGACGTAGCGCGCGGCGTACGCTGCCGAGCGGTCGACCTTCGTCGGGTCCTTGCCGGAGAACGCGCCTCCCCCGTGCGGCGCCGAGCCGCCGTACGTATCCACGACGATCTTCCGTCCCGTCAGCCCGGTATCGCCCATCGGCCCGCCGATGACGAACTTCCCGGTCGGGTTGACGTAGAAGTAGTCCTTGTCCCCGAGCCGCTTCGGGTCGAACAGGTCGCGGAAATCGGCGTGCAGGATCGGCTCGAGGACGTGCTCGAGCAGGTCGGGCTTGAGGAGCGTCTCCACGTCGAGACCGTCACGGTGCTGCGTCGAGATGAGCACTCGTTCGATCTCGACCGGGCGCTGGATGCCGCGCTCGTCGACCTCGTAGCGGACGGTGACCTGCGACTTCCCGTCCGGCCGGAGATACGGCAGCACGTTGGCCTTGCGAACCTCGGCGAGCCGCTTGGCGAGGCGATGCGCGATCAGGATCGGCATCGGCATGAGCTCGGCGGTCTCGCGCGTGGCGTAGCCGAACATCATCCCCTGGTCGCCGGCTCCGAGAAGATCCAGTGGATCGACGTCGCCGTGCTGCGCCTCGTACGACTCGTCGATTCCCTGCGCGATGTCCGCAGACTGCTCGTCGATCGCGACGACGACGCCGCACGTCTCGAAGTCGAAGCCGTACTTCGCCCGCGTATAGCCGATCTCGGCGATGCGCTCCCGCACGACCGCACGGATGTCGACGTACGTGTCGGTCGTGATCTCGCCGGCGACGACGACGAGGCCGGTCGTGATGAGGGTCTCGCACGCCACACGGCCGTTCGGGTCGTCCTTCAGGATCGCGTCGAGGACCGAGTCCGAGATCTGGTCGGCGATCTTGTCGGGATGTCCCTCGGTCACGGATTCCGAGGTGAACGAGAAGGTGCGCGCCGCCACGCGCCGCAGAGTAGCGAGCGCACGTGACTGCCCGTCGCTACCGTGGCCTGCCGTGCGCGCGCTGTATGCGATCCCGGCAGATCTCCTGACTCCCCTCGGCGCGTACCTCCGGCTGCGGGACGATCGTGGCGGGAGCTTCCTGCTCGAGTCGGTCGAGCGCGGCCGGCTCGGTCGCAGCTCGTTCGTCGGGTCCGGCTCGCGGGTCGTCGACGTCGACGAGGCCGAGCGTCTCGAGGCGCCGGTCGTCGGCTACCTCGCCTACGACCACGCGACCCGGCTCGAGCCGAGCGTCCCGCTTCCCGCGGAAGGCGGCGACCTGCCCGAGAGCTGCTTCGTCGTCGCCGACACCCTCGTCCGCTTCGACCACGGCGCAGGGGTCGCGGAGGTCCTCGCCGGTGATCCCGACGAGATCGCCTTGCGGCTGGAGCAGCCTCTACCAGACGTGTCCCAGACCTCGAGCGGCGAGCGCGGTGCGCTTCGCCGCTTTCCGTCGCAGGAGCACTACGAGGAGAACGTCCGACGCTGCCAGGAGCACATCCGGGCGGGCGACGCGTACCAGGTCGTTCCTTCGCAGAGAGCCGAGCGGCCGACGTCGGCCTCGCCGCTGTCGCTCTACCGAGCTCTCCGCCGCGTCAATCCCTCTCCGTATCTCTTCCTGCTCGAGCTCGGCCCACTCGCGCTCGTCGGCTCCTCGCCCGAGCGCCTCGTCGCCTGCGAGGACGGCCGCGCAAGCGTCTGTCCCATCGCCGGGACGACCACGCCGGACGAGGGCGACGTCGAGCGCCTCCTGTCGTCCGAGAAGGATCTCGCGGAGCACGTCATGCTCGTCGACCTCGGCCGCAACGACCTCTCGCGCGTCTGCCGCGCCGGCACGGTGCGCGTCGCGCGCTCGTTCGAGGTCGAGCGCTTCTCGCACGTCTCGCATCTCGTCTCGGAGGTGGTCGGCGAGCTGCGCGAGGGGGTAACGCCGTTCGAGGTTCTACGTGCCTGCTTTCCAGCAGGGACGGTGACGGGCGCACCCAAGATCCGCGCGATGCAGATCGTGTCCGAGCTCGAGCGCTTCCGGCGCGGACCGTACGCCGGGGCGGTCGGCTACGTGCTCCCCGGCGGGACGATGGACACGTGCATCGCGCTGCGCACGATCGTCTACGCGGACGGCGTGGCGTATCTCCAGGCGGGGGCGGGCGTCGTGGCAGACTCGGTGCCCGAGGCCGAGCACCGCGAGTGCCTCGCGAAGCTGGCGGCGCTCGAGGCCGCGATCGAGCTGGCGGAAGAGGAGTACGCGTGAAGCTGCTGCTGATCGACAACTACGACTCGTTCACGTGGAACCTCGTCCACCTCTTCGAGGAGCGCGGTGCCGAGGTGCTCGTCCACCGCAACGACGCGATCTCCGTGGACGACGCGGAGGCGCTCGCGCCCGACCTCCTCGTGGTGTCCCCCGGCCCGGGGCGTCCGGCCGAGGCAGGGATCTCCGTCGAGATCGTGCGCCGG
>JBGSXQ010000443.1:0-5234 GCA_041751315.1 Gaiellaceae bacterium
CCCGCGTCGATGCGCTTGCGACGCTCGTCGAGCAGTCGGGCCCGGACGCGGTGCTCTTCGGCGCGTCCGTGCTGTCGGCGGACGTCGCGGCGGGTCTGGCCGCGCGCCTGGACGCCGGTCTCAACTGGGATCTCACCGACCTCTCCCTCGTCGAGGACGAGCTCGTCGGCAAGCGGCCGGCGCTCGGCGACACCGTGCTCGTGGACGTGGGCTGGAAGAGTGGGCCGCGGCTCGGCCTCGTCCGGTCGGGCGCGCTCGACCCGGTCGAATCGGGCGGTACCGCCGAGATCGAGGCCTTCGAGACGACCTTCTCGGACTTCTCCACGCTCGCGACGCTCGTCGAGCAGACGCAGGAGGAGTCGACCGGGCCGTCGATCGAGGACGCCGACATCATCGTCGCGGGCGGTCGGGGGCTCGGCTCACCGGAAGGGTTCACGCTGCTCGAGGAGCTGGCGGCAGCGCTCGGCGGCGCCGTCGGGGCTACTCGTGCGGTGGTCGACGCGGGCTGGTATCCGTACTCCACGCAGGTGGGGCAGACAGGAAAGTCGGTGTCGCCGAGGCTCTACATCGCGTGCGGGATCTCGGGCGCGATCCAGCACAAGGTCGGCATGCAGGGCTCGGGGACGATCGTGGCGATCAACAAGGATCCGAATGCGCCGATCTTCGACTTCTGCGACATCGGCGTGGTGGGCGACCTGCACGAGATCGTCCCGAAGCTCACGGAGCTCGTGCGCTCGCGCGGCTAGGAGGCTTAGCTCGTGGCCAGGCCGATCGACTTCGCACCTCCGTTCGGCGCCCGCGATGCGGTGGGCGCGCCGACGGATCCCCGCGACGAGCGCATCGACGTCGGCGTCGTGATCGTCGGTGCAGGCCCCGGCGGTCTGGCGTGTGCGATTCGTCTCGGCCAGCTGCTCGAAGAGCACCCAGAGGTCCGCGAGCGGCTCGGCGACGTCCCTATCGCCGTGCTCGAGAAAGGCAAGCAGGCGGGTTCGCACCTCCTCTCGGGCGCGGTGATGAGCCCGTCCCCGCTGCGTGAGCTCTTCAAGGGGCGACTCAAGACCGCCGACTTCCCCACGTACGGCGAGGTTCCCGGCGAGGCGGTCTACGTGCTGACGCGGCGCTCGGCGCTACGGATCCCGCCGCCTCCGACGATGCGCAACCACGGGAACCTGATCGTGTCGGTCTCCGAGCTCGGGCGCTTTCTCGCCGAGCAGGCGGAAGCGGTCGGCGCCGTGGTTCTCTCCGAGACGTCGGCGATGAAGCTGTTGGTCGAGCACGGGCGTGTCGTTGGCGTGCGAACCGGCGATCGGGGCCGGGGGCGCGAGGGTGAGCCGTTGCCGACCTTCGAGCCGGGAAACGACGTCGTCGCCCCGCTGACCGTGCTGGCGGAGGGCACCCAGGGGTATCTCACGGGCGCGGCCGTCGATCAGTTCGGCTTGCACGGGGAGAACCCCCAGATCTGGGCGCTGGGCGTGAAGGAGGTCTGGCGCGTGCCCAGGCCGCTGCGGAAGATCGTCCACACGATGGGCTGGCCGCTGCGGACCTCGGCGAGCTTCGGCGAGTTCGGCGGCTCGTTCATCTACCCGATGGGCGACGATCTCGTCACCGTCGGCTTCGTCGCCGGGCTCGAGTCGGCCGATGTCGAGTTCTCCGTGCACGACGTCCTGCAGGAGTTCAAGACGCATCGCCTCGTGTGGAGGATCCTCGCTGGGGGCGAGCGGGTCGCATGGGGTGCGAAGACGATCACGGAGGGCGGGTACTACTCGCTGCCGCGGCGGTTCAACGCGCCTGGGCTACTACTGGTCGGCGAGGGCGCGGGGCTCGTGAATGTCCCCCGGCTGAAGGGCGTGCACTACGCGATCGAGTCGGGGAGGCTCGCGGCGGAGGCTGCCTTCCGTGCGTTGCAGCGCGGCGAGGTTCCGGGTCGCGTGGGGGCTCTCGACTCGTACGACGACGCGCTGCACGCGAGCGCGCACATGAGGGAGCTTCGCGAGGTGCGGAACATGCGTCAGGCGTTCGACAGGGGGTTCTTCGTCGGCGGCGCGCTCGCAAGCGCGATGACGGTGACGAAGGGGCGGATCCCGAACGGCCGCTTCCCCACGCATCCGAACGCGGCCGCGCCGCTCAAGAAGTCCGGCCGCGCTTCTCGGTATCCCGCACCCGACGGGAAGTACATCTTCGACAAGCTCTCGTCCGTCTTCGCGTCGGGGAACCGCACGCGGGACGATCAGCCGAACCATCTGAAGGTGCGCACTGTCGTGCGTCGCCCGGTAGCGGAAGCGTGGCACTGGATGTGCCCAGCGCACGTGTACGAGGTCGGGCGTGACCTGGGCGACGGGATGGTCTCGGTCGAGATCACGCCCTCGAACTGCGTCCAGTGCGGCGCCATCACGGCCAAGGGCGGCCGGCTCACGCCGCCGGAGGGCGGCTCGGGCCCTGAATACACGCTGACCTGACCCGAGTGGACACGTCAGGGGTCAGACCCCCCGGGACATGGTCGCTCCGCACCAGGTGTCAGAGACGGGGTCTGACACCCGGACGTGTCCGAGTCAGACATGCGCGTTCGCGACACGTGAGGGGTCTGACCCTACGGGTCTGACCCCTCGTCCTTCCAGGCCCTCGCCATCGCGATGCGGTCGGCCAGCGCGGGGTGCGTCCCGGCCATGAGCTGCACCCACGCGGGCGGGTCGGGATCCCCGAGGCCCTGCTTCGAGAACCCGAGCATCAGACCCTCGAGCCCGGCCGGGTCCCGGGTGACCTGGAGTGCCTTCCAGTCGGCCTCGGCCTCGAGCCTTCGCGAGATGTGATTGGCGATCGGAGCGGTCGCGAGCTGGAAGAGCGCAACGACGAGGAGTGCGAGAGGGACGGCCTCCGGCGCTCCCATGCCTCCGCGCCGGCGTGTTGCGCGCATCAGGATCCACGCCCCCGGGGTCGCCAGCAGCGCGAACCACCCGAGCCCCTGTGGCAGGTGCCGCTCCGAGTGGTGTGCGAGCTCATGCGCGAGCACGATCTTCTGCTCGTTCTCCGAGAACGGCTCCTTGAGCATCGTGTCCCAGAAGACGACGCGGCTCGACGGACCGAGCCCGAAGGCGTACGCATTGGCCTGCTCCGTGTCGTCGCTGACCTCTTCGACGCGGAGCGGAACGTCTCCGACGCCGAGCTTCGTCCGGTACTCCCGGGCTGCTTCGAGCAGCACCTCGTCCCGAAGCGGCTTCGTCGTGAAGTCGAGGTACGGCGCCACGAACGTGAAGAGCGCGGCGATCGCGACGAAGACCGCGGCTCCGGGGAGCCACCAGCGATCCCCGAGCCGGCGTGCAAGCGCCATCACGATCACGAGCGCAACGCTCACCGAGAGGAACTGCGCGCCGAGGATCGCCCAGTCCTCGAAGAGCCAGTCGACGTAGCTCAGCTCGCTCTGATCCCACCGTCTCCGCCACCAGTGCGCGGCGAGCGAGAAGGGCACGTTGACGAGCCACGCGATGCCGAGACCGAGCATCCCGAGCAGCATCCCCGTCCCGATCGGCCCGGCCGACGACTCGCGCGCGAACGCCGCTCCCTTCTTCGCGTAGACCCAGAGCGTGGAGATGAGCGCGACCTGCGCAACGACCCACAGGACGTAGAAGAAGCTCTCGTACCGGCGCGCGCGGTCGACGAAGGCCTCCCCGAACACGGCGTCGACGTCGACGTCGGGGAGCGCCAGATCGGCCGGAACCGCTGTCGGATAGAGGAGAAACGCGCCGACCGCGAGCACGAACGCGACAAACGCGCCGCCGAGCGCTCTCAGAAGGTGTCTCCGACCGGGAACGCCGCGGGATGCTCGAGCTCGGGCTCCGGCTCACGAAGAAGCGGACCGGCGTACGGATAGCGGTCGGTCACGAGCAGGATGTAGGCGTAGGTCTGTGCCGAGTAGCGAAGGCACGACGCGCCGAGGTCGCGCATGCCGTCGGGCATTCGGGCGGTGGCGAGCGCAAACCACCACGCAAGGAACGCGACCGCGAACGCGACGGCGCCGAGGGCGCTCGCGACGAGGAGCCCGGGGACGGCGAGGAGGATCCGGACGAGCGTCTTCCAGCGCCGCTGCACTGCACGTGGCGCGATCTCGATGTCGATCCCATAGGAGCCGGCGCGACCTGTGAAGCCGGGAAACCGCCGACCGATCAGATAGACGAACGCAACGAGGTGCGTCGCGTAGCGAACGTACGCGGCGAGGAAGCGGTGGAGTGCCTCGGGGATGGACCCGGTCATTGACGCGACGACCCAGGCGACCAGCGCGACCGCGATCACCGCGATCGACCACAGCGAGATCCAGACGAAGTGGGGGATGGCGAGGAACACGCGGAAGAGAACTGTCAGTCGTGGCCGCTCGAGATCGTCGTCGACGACGAGCCGGATCGGATGCTCCGGCAGCTCTGCGTACGGCTCGGCGAGCACCGGGTCCGAGGTCGGGTAGCGGGGCGTGAGCAGGAAGAGATAGCCGGCGGCCTGCGCGGCGTATCCGAGGGCGAACGCTGTCAGGTCGCGGAGCCCGCGCGGCGCTCGGCCGAGTGCGAGGATCGCGAACCACGCCAGGAACGCGCAGGTCGCTGCGACACCCCCGAACGTCGTAGCGCTCCAGATGAAGGCCTCGTTGTTGTCGGAGGTCGTCCATGACCCCGAGCTCGACGAACCAGTCGCGAAACCGCCGCCGAGCGCGGTCGCGAGGAGCAGGGCGGGCAACGCGAGCAGGAGCCGAAAGAATCCGCTGGCACGCGCCTGCTGCACCGGTGAGTCGATCTCGAGGTCGATCGGATAGCCCGGCGCGCCCCGAAATCCGGGATACGGGTTCGCCGCGAGGAACAGGTACGCGCCAACGTGCGTGGCGTAGCGCAGGTAGCTCGCGACGAAGCCGTGCAAGCTGTCGGGTACCTCGCGCTGAACGAGGACGGAGAGCCAGTTCGCGAAGGCGACGACGAACGCCGCGATCCCCCACAGGGTCACCCAGATCAGGTGCGGGATCGCCAGAAAGAGGCGGAACAGGACTGTCAGTCTGCTTCGTGCCAGGTCTGCGTCGCGCACGACCAGCCTGATCGGTCGCTGCTCGACGCTCGCCACTAGATGGTCGATGTCACGATCTCGCGCGTCCGGATGCGCGATCGGGCGTGTCTGGGCCGCTTCGGCCTCGCGCACTGGGGTCTGGCTTCAGCCAGACCCCAGATCGTGCGCGTGGCCTGCGTTTCGCGACGGGAGAGCGGCAC
>JBGSXQ010000444.1:0-1622 GCA_041751315.1 Gaiellaceae bacterium
GGCGCGCTACTGGCGCAGCCGGGCGAGCGCGGACGACATCGCCCGGTAGAAGCTCACGAGCCTCGGCCCCCAGCGCGACGCGATCGAGTCGTGGATCCGCACGATGGAACCGGTGCGCACCGCGCTGACGCGATCCCAGCCGGGTCGGGACGCGACGGTCGACGGCTTCTGCCCGCAGCACACCGTGTCCGCGAGCACGATCAGGTCGGGGCTGGCCGAGACGATGTACTCGGACGAGAGCTGTGGGTAGCCGAACCCGAGCGAATCGGCCGCGTCGGCGATGTTGCGGAGGCCGAGCGACGTGTAGACCTGGCCGATGAACGTCTTCGACGTCGCCGAGTAGAGGGTCGGATCGAGCTCGTGGTAGACGGAGAGGCCCTGCTTCCCCCTCCGCGCGTCGGCGACGATCGAAGCGATCTTCTTCCTCATGCCGGCAACGAGTTGCGCGGTGCGCGCGTCGCGGCCCGTGACCTTGCCGAGCTGCCTGATCTGCTGGTACGCGCCCTTGAAGCTCTTCGCGCCGTCCTGATGGAGGACGGTGATCCCGAGCCGGCCGAGCGCGCCGGAGAGCCCTTTCGGGTCGTACGCGATCACCACGAGGTCGGGCCGATATCCGGCGATGGCCTCGACGTTCGGGGTGAAGCCCGACAGCGAGGTTCGCGGTGCGGCCTTCGGGAAGTCCGACTGGTCGTCGACCGCGACGACCTGCGGGCCCGCGCCGATAGCGAAGAGCGTCTCCGTCGCGGTCGGCGAGAGCGAGACGATGCGAGCCGGCCTCTTCGAGACCGTGACCTTCCCGTTCGAGCCGACGACCGTGACGGGAAATGCCGCCACTGCCGAGGAGCCGCCTGCAGCGCCAGAGACCGCGACGGCGAGCACGGTGAGCGACGCTCCAACGAGAGCGAGAAACGTGCGAAACACCTGAATCCTCCCTTCCTCGAGGGGATCTGGGTTATGGGGAGCGCGACAGGTCTTCTGACTCGGGGCTCCCTCCCTCGCCGCCTTCCCGGCTTGCGCCAGTGGCTTCGTGGCGGGGGAGCAACTCCCCTCACAGCGGCGGGACCGTCCCGGATTTGCACCGGGTTCCCTCACCGTGCTCCTCGATTGCGGACGAGCCTATCATCGGACGGTGCGCGGCTCGTTCGTCCGAAACTGGCTGCCCGTCCTCGCCTGGGCGGCGCTCATCTTCGCCCTCTCGTCCGTTCCCGACCTCGGCACAGGGCTCGGCGGCTGGGATCTCATCCTGCGCAAGATCGCGCACGCGGGGGAGTACGCGATCCTCGGCGCCCTGCTCGTGCGCGCCACCGGACGTGCCGGGCTCGCTTTCGCCCTTGGAGCGCTCTATGCCGTCAGCGACGAGGTCCACCAGAGCTTCGTGCCCGGCCGCCTGGGGTCTCCCCTCGACGTCGCGATCGACACCGTCGGCGTCGCGGTCGGAATCGTGCTCTGGCAGTCGCTGGGCGCCCGGCGGCCGGCATGACGAGACACGCACTCGCAATCGAGCGCGACGCCCTCGGCGACACGCGCCCGCTGTGGGATGCGTGGCTCTCTTCCGCGCAGGCCGTCCTCGAGATCGACACAGAGTCGCTGCCGAGCAACCGGGGACGGGCCGCGGCCGCGCT
>JBGSXQ010000445.1:0-3639 GCA_041751315.1 Gaiellaceae bacterium
TCGTCGCGCCATACCGTGACGTGGCCGACCGTCACGCCCGTGACGTCGGTGATCGCGTTCGCCGCACCGGCTTCGAAACGCCCGATGCGCAGGCCATGCTCGCGGAGGCGCGGGCCGCGTGGCGCAGGAGCACTCACGGGACGAGCGTACAAACCTCTACGCATCCGCAACGCCCCACGACTGGTGCACGCTTCACCGGGAGGAGATTCTCGAAGCTCTCCTCTGCCGACGCTGGTTTGGAACGTCTGCCGTCTCCAGGCCCGAGTCCCTCCTCCGAGGGATTGCATCCCCTTATCGGGTGACTAGCGTCAGCAGAGAAGCAGGTGATCGATGCTCACCCTGGGGAGGGGGGCCGACGTGGCGACCCGAACGAACGGATCCGTACGAATCGAGATCCTCGCGCGCGAGGACTGCCCGAATCGAGGAATGGCGATCACGGTGGTCGAGCGCGTCGTCGGTGAGACCGGGGTGCCCGCGGAGATCGAGGTCATCGAGGTGACGTCCGACGAGGATGCGGAGGAGTACCGGGTGCTCGGATCGCCGACCGTCATGGTTGACGGCCGCGACGTCGATCCTGCGCCCTTCCACGCCGAGTACTGCGCGGACGATCGCATCTACCGCACGCAGCGCGGCCCTTCGGGCTGGCCCGAGCCGGAGTGGATACGCGACGCGCTGCTGCGCGCGCTCGCTGAGACGTCCTCGAACGGCAGACACTGAGTCGCGCGACACGAGGGGTGCAGTGCTGAAGCACCGCACCGGCGCGCGGCCGCGTCGCGCGGGGTGATGCTTCAGCGTCACCCCTGCCGTTCGTCCGACGGCGCGGCGAGGTCCTCGGTGACGAGGCCGTAGAGGACGCCATCGACCCAGGCGTCGTTGAGCCAGTACGCCTTGCGTCGAACGCCCTCGCGGACGAACCCGGCGCGCTCGGCATGCGCCATCGCGCGCGTGTTGAACCCGTAGATCTCCATCTGCAGCCGGTGGAACCCGAGCTCGTCGAAGAGATGGCGCTGGAAGATCCGGGCCGCCGTGTCCGCGACCTTCCCGCCGCGGAAGTCGGGGTGTATCGCGAGCCCGCCGAGGCCCGCGATCCGGCTCCGCGCGTTCACCCGCTCGAACCGCATCGTGCCGGCGCGCTCTCCGCCGACCTCGACGACGAACAGTCCGAATGCGTCGGGCTCGGTCTCCGACCGTTCGACCTCGGCGAGGACGGCCTCGCCGTCCTTGGGTCTCATTGCCGCGAGGTATGGCTCGACGTCCTCGTGTGTGACGAGCCCGACGAGGAAGTCGACGTCGTCGGGCCGAGCCCGGCGGATGGCGATCTCGCTCACGCCGGTTCCCGGGCGAGTCGCATACCGAACAAGCGCTCCCCCGAGGAGAGCGCCGCGCCCACGAGGATGAGCGCGAAGCCCGCGATCATCGCGGCTGTCACGGGCTCGGCGAGCAGCGCGGCGCCGTACCCGACCGCGAACACGGGCATGAGGTAGGTCACGATCGACAGCTTGCGGCTGCCGTACAGGCCCAGCACCCGAAAGAGGAGAAGCTGTCCGGCGAACGTCGGGATGAGGATCAGCCCGGCGAGCCCGGCGAGCGCCGTCGTGCCGGGCAGCTCGGTCGGCGGATCGAGGAAGGTGAGCGGCAGCAGGATGACCGCCGCGGCCAGCATGTTGCCCGTCGCGAGGACGGGTCCTGCGATGCCGCGCACCTGGAGCTGTCCGTAAACGCCCCCGCTTGCGTACGACAGCGACGACAGCACGACCGCGAGGGTCCCGGCCACCGCCCACCACCCGCTCTTCGAGGGGAACCCCGCGAGGAGCGCGACGCCGAGGAAGCCGATCGCGACGCCTGCGACCCGCACCAAGCCCACGCGCTCGCGCGGCAGGAACTTCGCGGCGAGGATGAACGTGAAGAGCGGCACGGTCGACTGGGCGATTCCTGCGACACTCGAGTCGATGTGGGTCTCGCCCCAGGCAACGAGGCCCATCGGCAACGCGGCGTTGATCACGCCGAGGACGACGCATGGCAGCCAGGCCGCGCGGAGCTCGGCGAGGGCTCGGCGCGCACCCATACGCCACATGAGGTAGCCCAGGAGCAGGATGCCGGCGCCGAGCACGCGAAACTCCGTCATCGCAGCCGGCGGGATGTCCTCGACCGCGACCTTGATGAACAGGTACGACGCCCCCCACATGGCTGCGAGCAGGATGATCAGCGGCCAGTAGGAGCGCATCGCGTCAGGCTACCGTCGAGAAAACGTCGTTTCCGCGCTCGTCGCCGAGGGCGCGAAGAGGCAGTCCGCAGTCGGGCCGCACCGATAAGCTGGACGGCCTGAGCAGCGTGACGGAACCGGCGCTCCATCGCGCACTCGGTCTCACCGACGGGGAGTTCGAGCGCATCCGCGCACTGCTCGGCCGTGACCCCAACGACTTCGAGCTCGCGGTCTTCTCGCTGCTCTGGTCGGAGCACTGCGGCTACAAGCACTCGGCGCTCCTCCTGAAGCGGCTCCCCTCGACCGGCGCGCGTGTGCTGCAGGGGCCGGGCGAGAATGCGGGCGTGCTCGACCTCGGCGACGGGCTCGCCGTCTGCTTCAAGGTCGAGAGTCACAACCATCCCTCGGCGGTCGAGCCGTTCCAGGGCGCCGCGACGGGAGTCGGTGGGATCCTGCGGGACATCATCGCGATGGGTGCGCGGCCCATCGCGCTCCTCGATGGGCTCCGGTTTGCAGAGCCGGACTGGCATTTCTCGCGCGCGGTCGGCGGGATCGGGCATTACGGGAACTGCGTCGGCGTGCCCACCGTCGGCGGCGAGGCGGTCTTCGACGAGGCGTACCGCGACAACTGCCTCGTGAACGCGATGTGCGTCGGTCTCCTGCCGGTCGAGCGGCTCATGCGCGCCAAGGCCACGGTTGCGGGCCACCTTGTCGTGCTCTACGGGGCGACGACCGGTCGCGACGGGATAGGCGGCGCGTCGGTGCTCGCGAGCCAGGAGCTCGACGACGCCTCCTCCGAGAAGCGCCCGTCCGTGCAGATCGGCGACCCGTTCACGGGGAAGAAGCTCATCGAGGCGTCCGTCGAGCTGGTCTCGTCCGGCCTCGTCGAGTCGCTTCAGGACTGCGGTGCCGCGGGAATCGCGTCGTCGCTCTCCGAGATGGCCGCGGACTTCGGGATCGACGTCCACCTCGACCGCGTGCCGCTGCGCGAGGAGGGGATGGAGCCCTGGGAGGTGATGATCTCCGAGAGCCAGGAGCGGATGATCGCGATCGTCCGACCGCAGATGCTGGACGCCGTCGACGCCGTGCTCGACCGCTGGGAGCTCGAGCACGCGGTGGTCGGCGAGGTGACCGACACCGGTGAGCTGCGCGCGCTCTGGGAGCACGAGGTGGTCGGGCAGATCCCGGCGCGACTGCTCACGGAGGAGTGTCCGCGCTACCAGGTCGCGCAGGCGCGCAGGGCACCGACTCCCGAGCGCGAGATCACGGGTGCGCCCTCCGCGTCGGAGGCACTGGTCGAGCTGCTCGGCTCGCCTGCTCTCAGGAGTCGCGAGTTCGTCTACCGCCGCTACGACCAGCTCGTCGGGTCGCGGACGGTGCGGCGGCCCGGCCTCGACGCAGCCGTGCTGAGGCTCAGGCCGTCCATGCGAGGCCTC
>JBGSXQ010000446.1:0-2797 GCA_041751315.1 Gaiellaceae bacterium
GACGCCGAGAGCTGGCCCGAGGGCCTGCCGCGGCCCGCCACCCGCCTCGTCGGGCGCAGACGCGAGCTCGCCGAGGTCGCCGAGCTCCTGCACGACCCCGCTACCCGTCTTCTCACCCTCACTGGGCCGGGGGGCACCGGCAAGACGCGCCTTGCTCTGCAGGCAGCCGCCGAGTCGGCAGACGCCTTCCCCGACGGCATCAGCTGGGTATCGCTCGCCTCTCTGCGCGATCCTGCCTACGTGCTCTCGGCGATCGCGCAGGCGCTCGAGATCTCGGAGCAGCCCCCCGCGCCGCTCGCAGACACCGTCTCACAGGCGCTGCAGGACAAACGCTGTCTGCTCGTCCTGGACAACGCCGAGCACCTGCTGCCGGGGATCGCAGACGACGTCGTACTCCTTCGTGACGTTTCGGCCGGCCCCACGCTCCTCGTCACCTCGCGCGAGCGCCTCGACCTGCAGGCCGAGCGCCTCTTTCCCGTGCCGGCGCTCCAGGAGACGGAGGCGATCGAGCTCTTCCGCCACCGCGCCTCCTACCTCGCTCCGGATCTCGACCCCTCCGACCCGGCGCTCGGCGAGCTCTGCCGCCGCCTCGATCAGCTTCCGCTCGCGCTGGAGCTCGCGGCCGCGAGAAGCGACCTCTACGCGCCCTCCGAGCTCCTGCACGCTCTCGAGGGCCGGCTCGAGCTCCTGCGCGGCGCTCGCGACCACGACCCTCGCCACCAGACTCTCGTCGCCACCGTCTCCTGGAGCTACGAGCTGCTCCCCGACGCCGAGCAGGCGGCGTTCCGGGCTCTCTCGGTCTTCGCCGGGGGCTGTGCCGCGGAAGCGGCCGAGGAGGTCGCCGGTGCCGACCTCGCCCTGCTCTCCTCGCTCGTCCAGAAGAGCCTGCTACGCACCCGCGAGGCCGACTCCGGACGGCGCTACTGGATGCTGGAGACGATCCGCCAGTACGCGGCCGAGCGGCTCGCCCAGACGGGGGAGGAGGAGGCCGTACGCGAGCGACACGCGGAGTACTACTGCGGGCTGGCGATTGCGAGCGAGGAGGGGCTTGCCGGCGAGCGGCTCCCGGAGACGGTCGAGCGCCTCTCGGCGGAGAAGGAGAACCTGCGCACAGCTCTCTCCTGCTCGGTCGGACACGACCCTGTGCTCGCGCTGCAGGCTGTCGTCGCGCTGCGGGGCGGGATCCAATCGCTCGGCATGCTCCGCTTCTCGGTGTCGATCCTCCAAGCGGGCGTCGAGGCTGCCGCCGGCGCCCCGGATGGGCTTCTCGTCCAGGCGCTCGTCACGGCAGGGGTGGCTGCGTACACCTCCGGCGACCACGACGCCGCCACTCCACTGCTCGACGAGGCAGTTCGCAGGGCACGCGCGCTCGATGATCGACTGCTACTCGCCCGGGCGCTGAACAACCAGGCCGTGAATCACTACTACCAGGGAAGCTGGGAGCACGCCCGCCCATTCTTTGCCGAGAGCCTCGCGCTGCTGCGTGAGCTGGATCACGCTCTGGTGGCGACGTCGTTGGCGAATCTTGCGGCCCTTGCGGTCAACGAGGGCGACGTCGGCACGGCGCGACCGTTGATCGGCGAAGTGCGCGCGCGTGCCGCAGGTGACGACCAG
The DNA here is from genome assembly GCA_041751315.1 of Gaiellaceae bacterium. GTDB lineage: Bacteria > Actinomycetota > Thermoleophilia > Gaiellales > Gaiellaceae > GMQP-bins7. Next base: position 1,615 of record JBGSXQ010000446.1, read on the forward strand.
GCAATGCTCCATGCCCTCCTCCTCGGAGCCCCGGTCGAGCTCGTCGACGGGAGTGCGGAGCGGGCGCGAGACCTCGGACGAGAGGCCCTCGAGCTCGCGAGCCGTATTGGGCTCGCGGCGACATCAGACGTACGCTGGATCCTGGCTCGAGCCGAGTTGCTGGCCGGGGATCTCTCGGAAGCCCGGAGCCTGCTCGCAGAGGCGATGGCGTACTACGCAGCAGAGGACGAGGCGCGATTCGTCGACCAGCCGTTATTCGCATGCGCAGCCTACGCGGCGCACGTCGGGTCTACGGCGGAGAGCCTTCGGATGCTGGGCGCAGCCGATCTCGACCTCACCATCGCCTACAACCGAGTCTGGAGCGACGACATCATCGCCGCCGCTCGTGCGACTCTCTCCGAAGAGGAGATCGACGCCCTGGCGGAGGAAGGCGGCGCCCTCACCCGAGCCCGGGCGATCGAGCTCGCACAGCGCGTCCTTGCCACGCCCGCTGCCTGAGCCACGACGCGAAGCGGCCCGCCAGGCGGGCCGCTCGAGGAGGGAGGGGACGCGTCGCTTGGGCGGGGCTCAGGGGCCATTCCTACCCGCGAGCGCCAGCGGCGCGAGCGCGGAAGCGACGATGGCGAGCGTCGTGGTCATGCAGATGAGGCGAGCGATCATGTCGGGCTCCTTTGCGTCGTGCGAGACGACCCGTTGTCGTCTCTAGGTGATGAGCCAAGGATCGACGAGCGCGCTACAGGATCGCTAGAGCCTCGCTAGATCGAGGCTCCGAAGGCTGTTAGCGTCGCCCCTGTCGAATGGCCGACCTCGACTTCCGCATTCTCGGCACTCTCGAGGCCGCCCGCGACGGCGTCCGGCTGCCCCTCGGCGGCGCCAAGCAGCGAACCGTCCTGGCGCTGCTCCTCCTCAACGCCAACCGCGTCGTCACGAACGACGTGCTGGTCGAAGCGCTGTGGCCGACCAGTCCGCCGGGGAAGCCGCTCACGGCGATCCAGGGCTACGTCTCATCCCTTCGCAAGGCCCTCGCGCCCGACGAGCCTTTCGACGTGATCGTGACGGAGCCAGTGGGCTACCGCCTCGTCGCCGAGCGCGAGGCGATCGACCTGCACCGGCTCGAGAGCCTTCTTCATGCCGGCCGAGAGGCGCTCGTGGCCGGCGATGCCGAGGCGGCTCGGGCCGCGCT
>JBGSXQ010000447.1:0-2250 GCA_041751315.1 Gaiellaceae bacterium
CGCGAGGCGACGGCGGGCGCGGAGACCGCGAACTCGGGGCGGTGGTGCTCGCCGACGCCGAAGACGTCGAGCCCGACCTCGTCCGCGAGCTCGACCTCCTCGATCAGCTCGCGCAGGCGCTGCCCGGCCCCCTCGCCCTCCCGGATGTCGGCGAACGTGAAGACGCCGATCTCCACGTTCGGGTTCTACCGCCGATCGTAGGCGTCGAGTCGAGTAGCGACCTCGGCGGCAGTCACGTCCTGCCGGAGGGCGTCGTATCCGCCCCAGATGCTGCTGCTGAGCGCAGCGAGGACGTCGTCCTGCCTGCAATGCAACGTGCGGGAGGCGCGCAGCTCCGGATCTTGCTCCGAGAAACCGTCGTGTGCCCACACAGTCACTGCGGTGGCGAGGTGCGCCAGCCTTTGGCGGACAGCTCGAGCGTCGACGTACTGCTGGAGTGCCTCGCTCGGCGGCGATCCAGAGAGGAGCGCGCGGGAGACGTCGTGGACGTCCTGCAACGCCATTGCGAGACCCTGGCCGCGAAGTGGGTTCTCGAAGCCGGCTGCGTCACCGATGAGGACGACTCCCTCCGCGAGGGGTACCGGCGCTCGGCTGTCCGCGCCGGGGAATGTGGCGCACGGTCCGGCGGGATGCGCTCCGTGCCACTCGCCTGCACCGTCCAGGCAGTTCAGCCTGCAGGCATCCAAGAAGCGCTGGGCTGCGTCTTTCCCCGCGAACCGAGCGCGCTGCTCGGTCGGGAAGTTGAAGTACAGGCGCGCACGCCCGTCGCTCTGCGGGAAGGCCAGGAACATCACGTCCGACTCGCGGGCTGCGAGGTTGGCGTCGGTGTCCATCCCGTCGACGCCGTCCACCAGGACTCCCGTGATCTGATGCGCTGTCGGGTCGACCTCGAACGGGATCGATGCCTGCAAGCGGACAGACGATCTCCTGCCGTCCGCCCCGACGACGAATGCGGCGCTCGCCTCCCCCACCTTGTCGCCTCCGCCCACCCAGCGTGCGCTCGGTCGTGCACCTACTGAGACCTGGACGTCTCTCACGCCGAGGCGGACGTCCGCGCCTGCGGACGTCGCCGCATCGAGCAGCGCTCTGCAGGCGGCCGGGTGCGCCAGGTTGACCGATCCCTCCACGCCGCCGAGGACCATCCCGACGTCACTGGTCCGAGGAGTGCTCGATCCCTCGTCGTGGGCGACCATCCACCGGACGACCAGCGCGCCGGCCGCGATGAAGACGGACTCGAGGTCGAGGTGCTGCGCCACGCGCACGCCCCAGGGCCAGAGCAGCTCGCCACGAACCTGATCGCGAAACTCCGACTGTCGCTCGAGGACGAGCACGTCCGCGCCCTCCCTCGCCATGACCGTGGCCAGCGAGCCTCCCGCGATGCCGCCTCCCACGATGATCAGATCGAAGTCCTGCACGTCACGCAATTATCGCGGCGTGCTGCCGCGTTCCGAGGTCGGGTAGCGTGCGCGCTCATGAGCGACGACACGAAGAACGACAAAGACGGGAAGAAGCCCGACCACGAGCCGCCTGCAGGCGCGGAGACCACCGGTAGCTGGGGCCGCGGCCGCAAGGCGGTCGGCTACACCGCCACCGCCAAGTGGACGGTGCTGCGCAAGAAGGAGAAGCCCGCGGCGGAGATCTTCTCGGTCTCGTATCTCTCGCAGCAGGGCGGCGCCGACCGCCCGGTCACCTTCGTCTTCAACGGCGGCCCCGGCGCGGCATCGGCGTTCCTGCACATGGGTGCAGTCGGCCCGCAGCGCATCGACTTCCCGACGGACGGCACTCTGCCCGAGATGCCGCCGCGCCTCGTCGAGAACGAGTCGTCGTGGCTCGCGTTCTCGGATGTCGTCTTCGTCGATCCCGTCGGAACGGGCTTCAGCCGCATCATCGAGCCTGAGAAGAAGGACGACGCCAAGGAGGGCGGCAAGCCGGACGACGCGCCGGATCCGAAGGAGTACTTCGGCTACAAGCGCGACCTCGAGTCGCTCTGCGAGTTCATGAGCCGCTGGCTCTCCGACAACGGCCGCTGGGCGTCGCCCGTCTTCATCGCGGGAGAGAGCTACGGCGGCTATCGCGTCGGGCGCCTCGCGCGGGTGCTCCAGGAGGCCGCCGGCATCGGGCTGAACGGGGCGATTCTCATATCGCCCGCGCTCGAGATCACCGGCCTCGCGCCGACGGACTACGACGTCCTCGGCTGGATCGACCGCGTGCCCACCATGACTGCGGCGGCGCTCCACCACGGCCGCTCGC
>JBGSXQ010000448.1:0-4267 GCA_041751315.1 Gaiellaceae bacterium
GCGCGCGTCCCGCTTCGAGGAAGCAGCGCGGCTTCTGGGCCAGGCGCGGCGTGAGCTCGACGAGTTCGGCTCAGCCGAGGAGACATTCGCACCGCGGATGATCGAGGAGACGAAGAGGCGGGCGCGCGCCGCGCTCGGCGACGAGGTGTTCGAGGTTGCATATGCGTCGGACTTCGAGCGCGACGAGTGAACGACGGTTGACGACGCCATCGGCGACCGGTGTCGGGCCTGTGCGCTCACCGCGTACGTGGTCGGGCAGGGCTCGTTCGGCTCGACCAGCAGGACGATCCGGTTGAGAACGTTGTTGGACGTCCGGTTGCACGCCGTGAAGCCCCCGTCCTGGGGGATCGCCGTGCCGCAGACCCTGCTTTCTCGCGAAATGAGGAGGCCAGGACGGACAGCAGATAGCGACACAGCTCTTGCGCTCTCTCGCTCATGTCGTGCCTCCCTACGATCGGAGCAGGAGGTTGACCGTGGCGCAACTCGCAGCTCGACCTCGCGTCGTCTGCGGGGCTCGCTTATGGGTTCGGACGGTTCGGGTCGAGCCCATCGGCCTACTCCTCGGATCGTCGAGCCGGCGGAGATCGTCTTCGTCGTCGACCACAGCGACGGCCCCTCGCGTGTGGAACGTGGAAGACCTGACCCCGGGCGCGGGTGGGGCGGCCACTGAGCCGTCTACGCTCCTTGCATGAGCTTGGTCGATCGCATTCGCCGCGGCGAGTACGTCCCCGACCCGGGCGGCGTGCCGCTAGGAGGACGCATCCTCAGCCTGGCCGATGTCTCGAGGCGTATCGCCTCCGGCGCAGAGACGATGTCGGCGGCTCGCGACTTCCTCGACCAGGCGGGCCGGCGGAGCGATGCCGAGCTCGCCTCGCTCGTTCGCGAGCGTCCGGAGCTGACCCTAGACGTCAGAGCGGATGCGCTTCTGGCAGGCATCGCCGAGCACTTCTCCGCTACCCGGGGTCTGCCGTGTCCGAGCTGGGTGCGCGAGGACGAGCGCTTCCTCGATCGGTTCTGGTTCGTCAGCGAGGTACCCGGGTTTCGCGCGATCGCGCTCGCCCAGACGCCGATCGCGCTGAAGCGGCGAGGCATCTTCTGGCCGGCGCGCTCGCTGGAACGCGTGTGATGAAACGCAGCGAGATCGTGAAGCTCCTGACCGGGCTCGGCGCTCGGCTGGCGGACCAGGGGATCGAAGGTGAGATGTACGTTGTCGGCGGCGCAGCGATCGCACTCGCCTTCGATGCCCGAAGATCGACGCACGACATCGACGCGGTGTTCGAGCCCAAGACAGAGATCTACAAGATCGCCGCCGAGATCGCCGCGGAGCAAGACCTCGACGAAGGCTGGTTGAACGACGCCGTCAAGGGCTTCCTCTCGGGGGTCGATCCCGAGGCCCCACTGGTGCTCGATGTCCCCGGTCTCCGTGTCTCGACGGCTTCTCCCCGCATCTTGCTCGCTATGAAGGTTCTCGCACACCGGCTCGGCGAGGACGAGGACGATGTGCGACTGCTCGCGCACGAGCTCGGCCTTACGCGTGCCCGCGACATTCTCGACGTGGCGGAAACGGTCTACGGCGAGCGGCTGGAGGCGGGCTCGCGATTCTTCGTCGAGCAGCTGTTTCCGGGCTGAGCGCGACGCTGGCAGCACGCTCGCGGCGGACGTGTCGTGTCGAGCGACTGACGGCATGGCGGAGTCGCTTTTGCGATAGCGAGGAAGCGCCCTATCGGCGGTGTCGGAGAAGATCGGTCTGCGCTCGTTGCCGTCCTCGATCGCGATCCGTGGTGGCCGTGCGATTCGGCGAGCGTAGAACGCCGAGTCCGCTGGCTTGCTGGGGATGAGTCGGAATGAGCACGCGCGCGGCCGCCGGCAACGGCAGCCGCTCCGCGCGTGGAACGTGGGAGACCTGACCCGGTCTAGAGGTCTCCCGCTGTTCCGTGTACGTGGGTGGCGACGGTTCCACGCGAGGGGATGAACGCGCCGACTGCGCTCGGAGGCGGACACGTAGTCGCCCGCCTCCGAGCGCTGTTACCGTCGTCAGCCGACCTTGATTACGACCAGACGGCCGTACCGTAGCCCGACGCCGTCGGCCCCGGAGTCGGCCGCGCATGCGAGGCCGATCGATCCGCCGGCGTGGTACCCGAGTCCGGCAAGGGCGAAGGCCGTCTCCGGATTGTCGTCGATCGTAACGGAGCCCCAGCGCATGCTGTCGTAGACAACAGAACCACTCTGGATCTGACACTCCGTCGCACTGAAGCTATCGACGTTGCCTTCACTCCTGATCTGCCCCTTCGCAGTGACGAAGTAGTTCCCGGCTGGCACGCTGACCGACGCAAACACGTGGAACGCCCCGTCGTCCGGGATGCCCAGCCCAGTGTTGAAGCTCGCCTGCGGCCCGGAGAACGCCGTCAGGGCGGCTGCGGGCGGTGCCGCGCAGGAGATCTCGCCGCTGGGCTCGAACCCGGTCGCGAACTGCCCGCTCGAGCAGTCGGGGGTGTTCTTCACCCGGTAGTCGTCCGCGACGCTGAACTGCGTGCCGCCGAGCGCGAGTCCCGTCCCCGCCGAGTAGGTCGTGTCGTGTCGGCAGCGCACGTCCAGACGCTGCCGCTCCACTTGACGGCGTTGTTCGGCGCGGTGCAGTTCTGCGGCAGGCTGAACCTCGGGTCGAGCCCGATCGTGACCTCGCCGTTGTCGCCGCCGCCGGTGAGGCCGCCGGTGACGGAGATCTTGGTGATGTCGCCGCCCGAGAGGTGCACCTGCGTCTGCCCGCCCGTGCAGGCGGACTTCGGCGCGTTGCCCTCGCTGACCTTGATGATGACCCCGTCCTTCGGGACGAGACAGCCCGTGTAGCTCGTGACGCTGCTCGTGATGTGCCCCGCAAGCGCCGTGCCGCCGAGCGTCGCTACAGCGATCGCGGCGACGCCGAGCGCGAGTGTCCGGCGTCGAATCCACGTCAACTTGACTTCCATGATTGTCCCTCCCTCTCTCGTTCGATTACGCATGCGATCAGCGCGCCCTAACAGCGCCAGGCCTCTTCTGCGCTCCCAGACCTCGATGATCCAGAAGCCCTCGTCGTGCGCCCTGCCGTGTGGAGGACCAAGCCGTCGGGCCGGGCGCGCTCGACGTCCACTCCGAGCGGCTCGTAGCTCTCCCAGCTCGCGACGACGTCCTCCACGAGTGCGTACGACACGTGTCGACCCTGAAGGACGCCGACATATTTTCGATATAGCTGCCTTCACAATCCTCGAGCGGGCGACGACAATGACGTGATGCGTGCGGGGGAGGTGCGTGTGCTCGGGCCGGTGGACGTCATCGGTCCGGACGGCGCCACGTCCCTGGCCGGAATGAATGCGCGGCTCCTTACCGCCCTGCTCGTCGCGCAAGGGCGCACGAGTGGCACCGACGAGCTCGTCGAAGCGATGTGGAACGGCTCGCCACCGCGGTCCGCGCGGAAACTCGTATCCGTCTACGTCTCTCAGCTGCGCAAGTTCTTGCCGGCACAGGTCGAGATCGAGACGCGGCGTGGCGGATATGCCCTGTCGGTCGCGCCCGACGCGCTCGACTCGTCGCGGTTCGAGCGGCTCCTTCGGGAATCGCGCGAGGCACGCGAGGCAGGCAACGCCGAGCTCGACGAGGTCGTCGCGATCGCGCTTGCCGGCTAGGGAACGTCGTCGAAGAAGTCGGCGCCTTCGCTCACAGGCGGCGCACCGTAGATGAAGAGGACGAGCTCCTCCTCGTCGGCGTTTCGTAGCTGAAGAATCGTTCCGGGCTGGACGACGAGCACGCTGCCGCGCTCGAGCTCGTGGCGCTCCGGCGGCTCGCCGAGGTCGACCGTGAGCGTGCCGTCCAACACGACGAAGACCTCCTCCTGCGCCTTGTCCGCGTGCCGCTTGCCGCGCGCGCCGGAGGGGTAGCGCCAGATGTTCGCGCGCGACTGCGTCATCGAGTCGGAGAGACGGGAGACGGCCCGCCCGCTGCCGTCGTCGCGCGGCACCCAGTCGAGCTCGGTCGCGCGGAAAATCGTGAACCCCATGGAACGGAGTATCGCGCAGGCGTACGATCGGCGCTCATGTCGGAAGACATCGCGGGACGCGACGCCGAGCTCGGGGCAGTCGAGGACTTCTTGGCAAAGTCCTCCCTCGGCTCGGCCGCTCTCGTGCTCGAAGGCGAGGCGGGGATGGGAAAGACGACGCTCTGGCGCGCAGCCGTCGAGAACGCGCGCGAGCAGGGGCTGACCGTCCTCCAGGCACAGCCGGTCGAGAGCGAGACG
>JBGSXQ010000449.1:0-1757 GCA_041751315.1 Gaiellaceae bacterium
GCGAGCCGTGCCGCAGCGGTGCTCGCGAGCGCCGCGCCGGCGATGCGGCGAGACGGCCTGAGCGCCGTCGTCGACGTCGATCCGCAGTCTCCCTAGCGGCCTCGGCCCCTCCGGACATGGCTGTTTCGGCCAATTGTGGGCGCGTTGCCGACGCGGTACATCCCGATGACATCCGACACACGAGGAGGAGCACATGAGGAAGTTCGTTCTCCTGTTGGCCCTCGCATCGTCGCTCGTGTTCGCCAGCGCGGCGCTGGCGACACAGTCGTACGGGGGGCCGCGGTACTGGTACCCGGGCGAGGGGGCGGGTAGCTCCTGGAGCTCAGGGTGGTCGTACAACTCCTTCAACAAGGAGAAGTCCGGCTACGACACGACCGTCACGTTCATCGACAACGTGTCCTACGCATGGCACGCGACCGTCCGAAACAAGGACATGGTCACGTACACGAACTGGTGGTCGTCTCAGGTCAAGAAGGCTCACTGCAAGGCAAACGCCGGCTACCACTGGGGTGGATGTCATGTCAAGTAGAGACGTGGGCCGCCGGGGGCGGCTGGTCGTCGTTGCCAGTGTGCTCGTGGCCGCCGGGGCCCTCGCCGGCGGCGTGATCGCCGGCCGCATGGTCTGGATGGATGATGCCGCGACTCTCGATCGCGCTCGCGCCGCAGCACCCGCAGTCAGGCTGGCCGAGATCCCGGGCATGGACGGAAAGTCGAGCCGCGGCGTCTTCGGGCAGCTGACCTCGACCGGGCACTTCTGTCTCTCGGACGCACCTCTCGATGCGCCTCTCATGGGTGGTGGTGGATGCAACTCGGCGTCCGACCCCCTCGGTGGGAGCACGATCTCGGCGAGCCTCGCCTACGACGGCGGGCCGACGATCGAGAGCGTGAAGGACGCGCGGCTCATCGGTCTCGCGTCCGCCGGCACTGCGACCGTGCGCGTGCTCATGAGCGACGGCACGTTCCGCTCGGTGAAGCTGAAGAAGGCGAAGGTCGGTTCCGAGGAGTTCCAGGCCTTCGGCTACCGCTTCAAGAACGCCGACTTGAAGAGACGAATCGGTCCGACCGCGATCGTCGCGTACGACGCGGGCGGTGCCGAGATCGGACGGCAGCCGACCAGGATCGGCTAGTGGGTGCGGCCCTCGCGCGGCGGGCTAGACTCGCCGCGCGATGGCCGACCACGATCACCACGACAATGGTGAGCACGACGAGCAAGACCATGCCGAGGAGGAGCAGGAGCTCGAACGCGAGGCGAGGCGGCTGCTGGCTCTCTCGCGGATCCGCCAGTACGGAGATCCCGTTCTCCGGATGAAAGCCCGTGAGGTCGAGACGTTCGACGGAGACCTCGAGAGGCTCGTCGAGCGCATGACCGCGCTCATGCACGAGGCGAACGGCGTGGGCCTGGCGGCGACGCAGGTCGGAGTGCTTCGTAGGCTCTTCGTCTTCGTCGCGAATGGGGAGGATCGCGTGCTGATCAATCCGACGATCACGAAGGTCTCGAAGGAGACGGCCGTCGACGACGAGGGCTGCCTCTCGCTGCGTGACGTACTGGTTCCGATCGAGCGCTCGACGACGGTCACGATCGAGGGGATCGACGTCGCGGGCGAAGCGGTCACGCTCGAGCTCGAGCCCCCGGCGTCGCGCGTCGTCCAGCACGAGCTCGACCATCTCGACGGCGTCCTCATCATCGACCGGACCGACGACGAGTCGCGCCGCGCGGCGCTCGCGAGGCTCAGGCCCCAGCCTGTCCTCGGCGCGCG
>JBGSXQ010000450.1:0-3163 GCA_041751315.1 Gaiellaceae bacterium
CACGTCGACGTCGGCGGCGGTGCCCCGGCGTCGATCGGCGCGTTTCGCGAGGTCTTCCAGGAGGGAGTGATCATCCCCCCGGTCAAGATCGTCGAGGCGGGCGCGCTCGTGCCGGACGTGTGGAAGCTCGTCCTCGCTCAGATCCGCTCGAAGCACGAGACGGGCGGCGATCTGCGCGCGGAAGTCGCCGCCCGTCTCGTGCTTGGAGCGGATCTGCGCCAGGATCAGCCGGAAGACGTCGGGCACGATCTGCCCGCGCGACACGAGCCGGATCGGCGGGATGATCACGCCCTCCTGGAAGACCTCGCGGAAGGCGCCGATCGACGCCGGGGCCCCGCCGCCGACGTCGACGTGGTGCGCGAGGTTGGCGACCCAGCCGACGAGCTCGCCCTCCCAGTGCACGGGCGACACGAGCATGACGTCGTTCAGGTGCACGCCGCCCGGGAAGGGGTCGTTCGTGATGATCGCGTCTCCAGGCCTGATGTTCTCCGCCCCGTACGCGCGAACCGCATTGGGCACCTGCTGCACCATCGAGCCGAGGTGCACCGGCTGCGCGAAGCCCTGCGCGATCGACCGCAGGTCGGCGTCGAAGAACGCGCAGGAGAAGTCCGCGCGCGTCTTGATGTTCGTCGAGTAGGCGCTGCGGCGAAGCGCTAGCACCATCTCGTCCGTCGCCGCGACGAGCGCGTTGCGGATGACCTCGAAGGTGACGGGATCCATCACGCGCGCTCCACCGACCGGTACGCGCCGTCGCGCGCGTAGCGCTCTCGCGCTCGCTCGACCGCATCGAGATCGAGCTCGACGCCGATTCCGGGCGCGTCCGGCACGGGAAGAGCCCCGACGGAGGGCACGCGCGCGGGCGAGGCGACGATCGACTCCGCGAGCAGCTGGTGCATCGCCTGGTTGCCGATGGTCAGGTTCGGGATGCACGCAGCCGCGTGCGCGGCGGTCAGAGTCGAGAGCGCGCTCTCCATACAGGCGTGGCGGTTCACGAGGACGCCGTGCGCATCCGCGAGCTCCGCGAGCTGGCGCAGGCGCAGGACGCCACCCGTCTCGTGGTGGCCAACGACGACGACGTCGGCCGCCTCCTTCTCGAGGACGTTCCGCAGCTCGGCAGCGGTGAAGACGGCTTGGTCGGCCGCGATCTTGGTGTCCACGGAGCGGCGAACCTCGGCGAGCCCGGTCACGTCCTCCGCCGCAACCGGCTGCTCCACCCAGTCGAGCCCGTACGGCTCGAGCGCGCGAATGCGGTCGGTCGCCTCGGAGACGCTCCATGCCTCGTTCGCGTCCACCCGTAGGAGCCGGTCAGGCCCGATCGCCTCGCGGGTTGCTGCGACGATCTCCTCGTCGCCGGCGTCGGGCCGTCCGACCTTGCAGTAGACGACCTGCCCTCCGCCCTCGACGAGCTCGGCCGCATGGGCAGCGACGTCGGACGCGGTCTCCCCCTGCGGGAATGCCATGAGATCGATCTCGTCGCGAACACGCTCTCCGAGGAAGGCGGAGACCGGCGCGCCCTGGGCCTTTCCCCACGCGTCCCAGCACGCGCCCTCGAGCCCGCTCAGGATCTGGTTCGTGAAGTGCGGCGTGAACCGCCAGCGGCCCTCACGCCAGAGCTCTGCCAGGATGGCCTCGACGTCGTCCGGCGAGCGGCCGACGAACCAGTCAGCGATGATCGCGCCGTACGCCGAGACCGCGGCGGGCTCCTCGCAGATCGACTCGCCGTGGCCGGCGACGCCCTCGTCCGTCTCGACCGTCCAGAGGACGAGATTGGCGCCGCGCTGGCGTCCGGAGCTCCAGTGGAACGGCTGCGCGAGTGGGATCGCGAGCGGCGTCGAGCCGACGGCGGTGATCCTCACGCGCGGTTCCCCGGTCCCCAGACCGAGCTGAACGTCCGGCCCTCAGCGAACCGCCGTCCGGAGAGCCTGGAGATGTCGATCGGCGGCTCCCGACCCGCGATCGCGTGCGCGAGCGACTCGCCGATCGTGGGGCCGATCTTGAAGCAGTGCCCGCTGCCGCCGAATGCCGACCAGTAGCCGTCGACCTCCTCTCTCCCGACGACGGGATACCAGTCGTCGGTGATGTCGTAGACGCCCGAGTAGCCGGTCACGAGGGCACCGTCGTAGCCGGGCTTGCCGAGCCGCGAGGCGAGAGCTGGCACGCGCGTGACCAGCTTGGGAACCATCCGCGCCAGGTGCTCCTCGTCGGTGCCGTCGTCGTAGTCCTCGGGATCGGCCGGCTCGGGCTCTTTCGGCCAGCCCTCGCCTACGAGCACATTGCCGTCGTCGTAGTGCCGGAGGTAGATCCGCTGCGCCACGTCCGAGATGACGGGGAACTCCCCGAGCCCCGGGGTCGCCTCGAAGACAGCCTCGTGCTCGCGGCTGAACCGCAGCGGATACCCGACACCGACCATCTGGCCGATCTCGTTCCCCCACGGCCCCGTCGCGTTGACGACCAGCTCGGTCGCGATCGTGCCCTCACCGGTCACGACGCCGGCGACCCTGCCGTTCTCGACCTCGATACCGACCACCTTCGTCCCTTCGTACACCGCCAGCCCGCGCTGCTTCGCCGACGCGACGAGCGTCTGCACCGTGCGCACCGGATCGGCGTAGCCCGAGGTCTCCTCGAAGCACGCCAGTGCGATGTCGTCGAGGGCGAGCTCGGGCCAGCGGTGCGCCACCTCGTCGACGGTGAGGATCTCCGTCTGCACGCCGAGCTCCTGCTGGAAGGGGACGACCTCGCGGATCGCCTGCGCCTGATCCTCCGGCGCGATGACCATGTACCCGTGCTGCGTGAAGCCGACCGGCCCGCCGAAGTCCTCCTCGGCGTTCGCGAACATCCCGGCTGCACGCACGGCGAGTCTGATCGCGACCTCGTTCGTGTAGTGCTGGCGGACGTGCGCGGCCGAGTACTGCGTCGAGCCGCCGCAGATCCTCGACTTCTCGACGAGGGCGACGTCGCCGTAGCCCAGCTTCACGAGGAAGTGGGCGACGCTCGCACCGATGATCCCTCCTCCGATGACTACAGCATCAGCTCGTGCGAGCATCCCGCTCCCTTCGCGTCGCCTCTTCGTCCACCGTCCCATCGGGGCGGAGGACCACGCCGTACTGCTCGAGCGCCGCGCGCTCGCCGACCTTCCCGTCCGCGACGTCGGCGCCCACTGCGG
>JBGSXQ010000451.1:0-3587 GCA_041751315.1 Gaiellaceae bacterium
GTCGCGCACCGGCTCGAGGCCGCCACGGGCGCGCCTGCGGATCCACGGCTCGTCGAGAAGCTCGCGATCGAGCTCTACCTCGCCCCGAAGAGAGCTCCGAGAGTCGACGACGGCAAGCTCCACCTCGTCAAGCTCTCGCGCAAGTGGCTGCTCGGCGGCGCCCTCGGCCGCAACACGTCGAAGCGCACCGAGAAGGCACTCGACGCTGCGGAGCGACTCGACGCCGACACTGCCCTGGCGGCCTGGGCAGAGCGCGGGCCTGGCCGCGGCTCTCCGTAGGGTCCGGCGACTCGGAGCGGCCCTCGCTCACGCTGCGTCGAGCGAGACACGGGTCTGTGGTCAGTACGTCTACGCGAGCTCGGCCTCGAGCGGCTGGTCGCCTGCGACGAGCTCGGCGAAGCGACCGCCACGGGCGAGGAGCTCGTCGTACGTGCCGAGCTCGACGACGCGGCCCCGGTCGAGCACGACGATCTGATCGGCATCGCGCACGGTCGAGAGTCGGTGTGCAATCGCGATCGTCGTGCGCCCCTCCGACAGACGCTCGAGGGCTTCCTGCACGAGCCGCTCGGTCTGCGTGTCGAGCGAGGACGTCGCCTCGTCGAGAACGAGGACGGGCGGGTTGCGAAGGATCGTGCGCGCGATCGCCATCCGCTGCTTCTCCCCGCCCGAGAAGCGATACCCGCGCTCGCCGACCATCGTGTCGTAGGCGTCGGGGAGCGTCGCGATGAGCTCGTGGATCTGTGCAGCACGCGCTGCTTCCTCCACCTCCTCGTCGGTCGCGCTCGGGCGCGCGAAGCGGAGGTTCTCGCGCACCGACGCGTGGAAGAGGTACGTCTCCTGCGAGACGACGCCGACCGTGTCGGCAAGGGACTCGAACGTGAGGTCGCGCACGTCGACGCCGTCGACCGCGACCGATCCGCGGGTCGCGTCGTACAGCCGCGCGACGAGATACGCGCAGGTGGTCTTCCCCGAACCGGTCTCCCCCACGAGCGCCGTCTTCGTGCCGGGCGGAACGGTGAACGACACGTCCTGGAGCGTCCACGCCGCGTCGTCGTAGCGGAACCAGACCGAGTCGAGCGCGACCTCGCCACGCGGCTCGCGCAGGATCCGTTCTCCTTCGACGATGTCGATCTCGTGGTCGAGGTACTCGAAGATCCGGTCGAAGAGGGCGAGCGACGACTGCACCTCGAGCTGGACGTTCAGAAGCGAGCCGATCGGGAAGAACAGCCGCGTCTGCAGGGTGGTGAACGCCACGAGCGTGCCGATCGTGATCGCATCGGAGCCCTGGGCGATCGAGAACCCGGCGAACCAGTAGACCAGCGCCGGCATGATCGCGAAGGTCATCTGGATCGAGGCCATCATCCAGCGGCCCGTCATCCGGCTTCGCACCTCGAGCTCGGAGAGACGCTTCGACTCGCCTGCGAACCGCGCGGCGAGATCGTCCGTCCGTCCCATCGTCTTGCCGAGCAGGATCCCCGAGACCGACAGCGACTCCTGCACGATCGAGGACACGTCCGCGAGGGAGGCTTGCCGCTCGGCCGTCACCTTCTTGCGCTGCACGCCGACTCGCTTGGTGAGCCAGACGAAGAGCGGGAGCAGCGCGAGCGCGAACGCAGCGAGACGCCAGTCGAGCAGCAGCATCGCGATCACCGTGGCCAGAACCGTCGTGACGTTCGCGAGCACCGACGTCGCGGTCGACGTGACGACGTTCTCGATCCCACCGATGTCGTTCGCGATGCGGCTCTGCACCTCGCCGGTCCGCGTGCGCGTGAAGAACGCCAGGGAGAGGCGCTGAAGGTGGCGGTAGACCTGCGTGCGCAGGTCGTGCATGACGCTCTGGCCGACCTGGTTCGAGAGAAGCGTCTGCCAGACGCCGATCACGCCCGTCACGATCGGGATCGCGACCATCCCCGCGACCAGCACGGAGAGCAGGCGGACGTTCTCCTCGGGGATCGCTACGTCGAGCACCTCGCGCAGCAGGAACGGCGAGATGACGCCGATCGCCGCCGAGAAGACGATGAGCGCGGAAACGGACGCGAGCCGCGCCTTGTACGGGCGGAAGAGCCGGACGATCCGGCGGAAGTTCGCCTTGCGCACCGCAGGGTCGGACGGCCTCTCGGGCCGCTCGTCAGGCGTGAAGGAGTCGAATCGGCGTCCAGGCACGGCCGTAAGCGTGCCTACGGAGACTCAGTCCAGGCCGAGCGCGATTCGTAGCGCGTCATCGAGGCGATATGTCGCCTCGGGCCCGAGCGATCCACGACGCCGGACGAGCGTCGTCTTCGAGACCGTTGCGAGATCGTCGCAGTTGATTACCGAGTCGTGGTTCAAGCCTTCGGCTAAGCCAACGGCAACTTCGGTGGGCACGCCACGAACCGTGCTCGTGACGACCGCGACGCAGACGTTCCGAAGGATCGGTACAGCCGAACCCCGCGTGACGACCACGACGGGATGCGGGCCGATCGGAAGGTGCGCGTCGTAGACATCACCGCGATTCACAGCGGGGGCTCGCTCTCGTCCCGCTCCGCAGCGACGATCTGGGTCAGAGCCCACACCCCGAGCTCGCCGACCCACCCCTCCTGCGGGTAGCGCTCGTAGCCCTGTCGGTACGCCTCGACGATCTCGCGCTCGCGCTCCTCGCGTAGAAGGCGCGCGAGCCCCTCGCGCAGCGCGTCGCTGCGATTCGCGAAGCGCCCGCTGGCGATCGCCTCGTCGAGCCTTCGTGCATCCTCTTCTGGGATGCGTACTGGGATTTGAACTGACATACGCTCAAGGATACTCCTCTGCAGCCAACGTCACAAGATGTCCTGTCGAGACAGGCGTAGGAACGTGCAGCGCGAACACTCATTCGTGACGAACGCCGCCGCGATCGACCGTTTCCTCGCACACGCGGGGCTCTCGGAGGCGACGCAGCGCGCCTACGCGTCCGACCTGCGCGGGTTCGCCGCGTGGCTCGAGCCGCGCTCCCTCCGGCTGGAAGATGTCGACGCACGCGTGCTTTCCGACTGGGTCGGGATGCTCGGATCCGGGCGGAGCCGCCTTGCTCCCGCATCGATCGCGCGCCGGCTTGCGGCCGTGCGCTCCTGCCTGCGTTACACGCTCGGCCCCGCGGCGGTCCCGGAAGCTGCGCTCTCTCCGAGCCGGTCACGGCGCCTCCCGGATGCACCCAAGGCCGCGGAGATCAACGAGATACTCGAGCTCGTCGAGGGAGACGCACCGCTCGCGCTGCGGAACCGCGCGCTGCTCGAGCTCCTGTACTCGGCCGGGCTGCGCAGCGCCGAGGCGGTCGAGCTCGACCTTGCCGACGTGGACTTCGACCGCGAGGTCGTGCACGTCCGCGGGAAGGGCGGAAAGGAGCGTGTCGTGCCGCTGGGCGAGGAAGCAGCGCTCCACCTCGCCCGCTATCTCCGCGACGCGCGTCCCACTCTCGCCGCGAGCGCGAACGACGCCGTCTTCCTCTCCGTACGCGGGCGACGGCTCGACACGAGCACTGTGCGCCGGCTCCTCCGCCATCCACACCGGCTCCGTCACGCATTCGCGACCCACCTTCTCGAGGGAGGGGCCGACCTCCGCGTGATCCAGGAGCTGCT
>JBGSXQ010000452.1:0-2942 GCA_041751315.1 Gaiellaceae bacterium
GGGCCGGCGATGCGCGCGAGGCGCTCGAGGTCCGTGGTGGGGTCCGGATCGAACCAGATCGAGGCGAGGCCGCGATCGGAGGCGGCCACGAGCAGCTCGCCGATGGGGGAGTCGAGGGCGTCGAACCCGACGTCGACGAGACCGAGCGTGGCAGCGGCTTCCCGGAAGCGGCGGTCGAGATCGGGGGAGACGGTCATGAGATGATCCTCCTTCGGATTCGCCGGACGCCTGTCGATGCGGCCTGGCGTGCAGCGTCTGGGCTCGAATCGAGCGCCGATGCGATCTGCTCGTACGAGAGGTCGTACCCGTAGCGGAGCACGACGGCTGCGCGCTCCTTCGGCCCGAGCCCGTCGGTCAGGTCAGCGAGCTCGGCATAGGCGGGTGACGCGTCGTTGGTCGCGGTCTCGACGAGTTCGTCGGCGGGACGCGAGCGCCGAAGCGTGTCCACAGCCACGTTCCCCGCGATCATGAGCACCCACGCTCGAAGGTGCTCGCCGTGGTCGAGTCGCCCGTACGCTCGTAGTGCGCGCAGGAACGTCTCCTGGAATGCATCTTCGGCATGATCCGCGCCGAGCCGGCGCCGGAGGAGCCGCAGGACTTCCCCGCGGTGCTCCTCGTAGAAGCGCTCGAACGGTGGGATCGGCATGGCCTGCATCATCTCCGTCAAACGCGCCCGTGCGCCGATTTGTGAGAGTGCCGGGATGCGAGCCGCTGTCGTCGGCCATGTCGAGTGGATGGAGTTCGTCCCCGTGGAGGACGTGCCGAGCCGTGGGGAGATCGTGCACGCCGACGAGTCGTGGGAGCAGGCGGCGGGAGGAGGGTCCGTCGCAGCCGTTCAACTAGCCAGGCTCGCCGACTCCGTCGACTTCTTCACGGCTCTCGGCGACGACGAGCACGGACGGGCTGCGCGGGCCGAACTCGAGGCGCGTGGTGTGACCGTCCATGCCGCGGTGGTCGCGGCGCCGCAGCGCCGCGGCTTCACCTTCCTCGACGACTCCGGCGAGCGCACGATCACGACGATCGGCCGGAAGCTCCATCCGCGCGGTCACGACGACGCGCTGCCGTGGCACGAGCTGGGACGTTGCGATGCCGTGTACTTCTGCGCGGGCGACACCGACGCGCTGCTCCATGCCCGGCGCGCACGCGTCCTGGTGGCGACGGCTCGGGAGCTTTCGACGCTTCGCCAGTCGGCGGTCGAGCTCGACGCCCTGATCTCGAGCGGGAAGGACGAAGCCGAGCGCTACCAATCCGGTGAGCTCGATCCGGAGCCGCGCCTGGTGGTCACGACATCCGGCGCCCTCGGGGGCTGGGCACAGCCGGGCGGCCCGTACAAGGCGGCGCCCCTTCCACCCGATCCGGCCGATGCGTACGGGGCGGGGGACTGCTTCGCAGCCGGCCTCGCGTTCGCGCTCGCCGCTGGCTTGGAGGGTCTCGATGCGCTGGAGTTCGCCTCGCGGTGCGGGGCGGGCGCGCTCGCCGGGCCCGGCGTGCATGCGGAGGTGGTGGTATTGCCGTAGCGCTCTGGACACTGTGGCGCACAGGGGTTGCGCCGTGGGAGAAAGTGGAGTAATGTGGGGCACCGTGGGAGGTAACCACGGCGAAGCGCATGTTCTACGGAACCCACGAGCACACGATCGACGAGAAGAACCGCCTCACGCTGCCCGCGAAGTTCCGTGAGCAGTTCGGTGGGCACGTCGTCCTTCTCCGAGGGATCGAGAGGACGATCGACGTCTACCCACGCGACACGTGGGAGGCGAGCGTCGAGCGCCTCACCGATCTGGACCCGCTCACGCGCGAGGGACGCGACATGAGGCGCTTCGTCTACAGCGGCGTGACGGTGACGGAGGTCGACAAGCAGGGCCGTGTCCTCGTGCCGCTCGACCTCGCGGGACATGCGGGCCTCGTGAAGGACGTCGCCGTCGTCGGTGTCCTCGACCACGTGGAGATCTGGGATCGCCCGCAGTGGGCGGCTCACATGGGAGCGATCGAAGGGAGCGTCGGAGATGTTGCCGAACGTGCAGCGGACAGACGCGGCTGACCACGTCCCCGTCCTCGCGGAGGAGGTGCGCGAGCTCCTGGACGTGCAGCCGGGGGAGACGATCGTCGACGCCACGTTCGGCGCCGGCGGGCACTCGCGGATCCTCGCGGGGGAGCTCCAAGGGAGCGGCAAGCTCGTCGCGATCGACCGTGATCCGACCGTGAAGGGGTACTTCGACCGCGTGAAAGCGTCGGCGCCCGGCGTCCAGACGCGCTTCCTGCGCGGCGACTATGCCGTCGTCCTGTCGCAGCTTGCAGGGAACGACGTCCGGGCTGACGCGGTGCTGCTCGACCTCGGCCTGTCGTCCATGCAGGTCGACCGACCCGAGCGCGGGTTCTCGTACGCGACCGACGCGCCGCTCGACATGCGGATGGACCCGTCGGAGGAGATCAGCGCGGCCGACGTCGTCGCGACGTACGGCGAGGGCGATCTCGAGACCCTCTTTCGCACGTACGGTGAGGAACGGTACGCGCGCCAGATCGCACGCGCGATCGTCCGCAGGCGCACCGAGGAGCCGATCGAGCGAACGGGACAGCTCGTCGACGTCGTGAAGGCAGCGATCCCAGCGCCGGCCCGGTTCGGCGAGGGGCATCCCGCGAAGCGCGTCTTCCAGGCGCTCCGGATCGAGGTGAACCACGAGCTCGAATCGCTCGAGATCGGGCTTCCCGCCGCGTTCGAGATGCTTCGCCCGGGCGGCCGCCTGGCGGTGATCAGCTTCCACTCGCTGGAGGACCGCATCGTGAAGCGCTTCCTGCGCGGTCGTGCGCGCGGCTGCACGTGCCCGCCGGAGCTCCCGATCTGCGTCTGCGGGCGCGAGCCTGACGCGCGCATTCTCACGTCGAAGCCGATTCGGCCCTCTGCGGCGGAGGTCGACCACAATCCGCGCGCGGGGTCGGCGCGCCTC
>JBGSXQ010000453.1:0-2572 GCA_041751315.1 Gaiellaceae bacterium
CGACGGCGCCGGCGGTGCCGAGGCGACGGCTCCACCCACATATGCGGGAGTCACGGTCGGCCGCGACGTGCTCCGCCCCCGGACGAGCGCGACGACAACCACGATTGAACTGGCGATCGCGGCTACGACCACGATCCAGAGCCAAGGGAATCCTTCCTCGGGGAGCTCCTCGGCGCGCGTACGGAGGGCAGGAGTGAGCGACAGGGCGGGGTTCCCGGGATTCTTCAGCACCTCTTCGAATCGATCGAGCGCCGTGCTCCGGTTGCCGTCGTAGAGCGCCTCGACGCCCTCGCGGTACGTCTGACCGACCGGACCGGGCTCGTTCTCGACGCCCTTGTCGCTCAGAACCTCACGGAGCAGCGCGACCGGCGTCGCGTAGTTGAACTGCTGCGTCTCCCCGCGGATACCGAAACTCGTCACCCCGATGACGTGACCCTCTCCGTCCACGACCGGGCCGCCGCTCATGCCTCCGGACACGGCGGCGCCGTGCTGGTAGACCTCCACCTTCCTGCCGCCCGTCGTGCCGATCCGCTGAATCTCGCCGCCGGCGAACGTGGGGTTGTAGTCCTCGTCGGTGACGTCGTCGACCGAGCCCGGGAACCCGACCGCCGTGATCCGTGCGCCGACGAGGACGTCCGCTTCCAGCGCGAGCTCGAGCCCCGGCATGGCGACGCCACCGGTTTCGAACTTGAGGAGGCCGATGTCGCCTTCCTCGAATGCGCGAAACCCGATGCGCCGCGCTCCGACGGACTCGTCCGTCGAGACCGTCGCTGACGTGGTCGGATACGCGACGAGATACGAGGTCGTGATGGGGCCCGCGAGCTTGAAGTAGCGCCGCCCGTACTCGATTGCTTCCTTCGCCGGCGTACCCTCGCGAAACTGCCCCTCTTTTAGAGCACGCAGCGCCGCGGTCTCGATGATGCTTTGTCTCGTCTCTGCATCGACGGCGATGCAGTGACCCGCCGTGGCGACGTATCCGTCTGGATGCACGAAGAAGCCCGTGCACCGGCTCGCCGTCGACACGCGCTGCCCGCCGAACAGGATTTCCCTGAACCTGGGGTTCGTGTCGCGCACAGGTGCCGCGTACGTCGTCTGGAGGTACACGATGCTCGGCTGGACGAGGCTCTGGACGCGATCCGACTCGGACGGCTCGTCCTGTGCAAACGCACCTCCCGCGGCCGCGAGAACTATTGCGACGGCGACAAGCGCGAGCAAGCACCGTTGAGCGGCCATACGGGTCCGACCCTGGCAGAACGCGTTGCGAGTGTCAAGGCTCGTGGCGAGGCTACGCGTTCCGGGATGCGACAGACAGCAAGTGCGAATATGCAAGCGCCGTCGGCGGTCGCTGCTCAGGGCTCTTCTCGAGGGCGCGAAGGATCGTCCAGGCAAGTTCGGCGCTGACGGCGTCCCTCCGATCTCGCGGGTCCGGAGGCTCCTCATCGAGGTGCGCGATGGCGACCTCGAAGATGCCGCGGTCGGCAAACGGGGGGCTGCCGGTGACGCATTCGAAGACGAGACAGCCGAGGGAGTACACGTCGCTCTCCGGTGTCGCCTCCCGGCCCCGTATGACCTCCGGAGCGAGGTAGTCGAGCGTGCCCAGCACCTGGCCCGGGGTGGTGAGGACCGTATAGGCGTGTCCGCGCGCGAGACCGAAGTCGGTCAAGGATGCCGTACGGCTCCGATCGAGCATCACGTTCGACGGCTTCACGTCGCGATGGACGATCCCGCCGGCATGGAGTGCGCTCAGGCCCGCGGCCACCTCTCCGGCGAGCTGGCAGCAACTTCGGAGCGGAAGCCGTTCCTCGGCGGCGATGAGCTCCGCCAGCGAGCCTCCGTCGCGAAACTCGCTCGCGATAAATACGACGCTCCCGACCTGCCCGAACTCGACCACGGGAACGAGGTGTCGATGGTGAAAGGCGGCGGCGATCCTCGCCTCTCGCCTGAATCGTGCGAGGTACGTCGCATCGGCGGAGAGCGCCCTCTTGAGCACCTTGAGTGCCACCTCGAGCCCGTCGGCTTCGCGAGTCGCTTGATAGACCGCGCCCGTTGCGCCCTCGCCGAGCTTCGCTCGGACGACGTATGCACCGATGGCGTCGCCGTCGCTGAACGTCGAGGCGTCCGGGGCACGGGCCACGCGGAGAGCTTCGCACACGCCGCACGAATCGAGGCGCGGATCTCGTATTCTCCCGTCGGTGGCCGCGCACGTCATCGAGGTCGTCGAGGGCCCGGATGCAGGGAGGACGTTCCCGCTGCCCCACGGCGTTGCGGAGATCGGGCGCGACACGGGGATCGCCGTCGCGCTTGCCGGAGATCACCTCGTGTCTCGACGACATGCTCGTCTCACCCCTGGCCAGGGTGGGCTCGTCGTCGAGGACCTCGGATCGCGGAACGGAACCTTCGTCGACGGAAACCAGATTCACTCGCCTGCTGTCGTGGCACCTGGGAACGAGATCACCGTCGGCGTGAGCGTTCTCACGCTGCGCTCCTCGAGCGCGACGGTGGCGCAGGCGACCCGAGTCGTTCCCGCTTCGTTGACAGTGGCCCACGCTGCCGCGCCGCCGGCTGCTCCACC